>JBFKGW010000473.1:0-2765 GCA_041633145.1 Alphaproteobacteria bacterium | reverse complement strand
GGGTCATCGAAATCCCGAAACTTTGACGTTTTAACTATACCATTGCGGCCCGCGGTAGCCGCCATTTCCGCCGGAATCTGGGAAAAGTTGACAATTACGTGACATGTGCGTGTCTTTGGCAAAAGCCATATCTGAACTAGACTCCAAGGACAGGTAGCGATGCCAGAAACCGAAGCGGTGCTGCGAGCCAACGAGACATTCTACGCCGCCTTCGCGGCGGCTGACATAGAGGCGATGAATGCGCTGTGGGCGAGTGACGGCCCGGTCGCGGTGATCCATCCCGGGATGCTGCCGGTAACGGGACGCAAAAGTGTGCTGCAAAGCTGGCGGGATATACTGGCGCCGGCCAACACCTTCGACATCGTGTGCATCGATCCCCAGGTTCAGCTCCATGGCGACGTTGCGGTTGTGTTGTGCCAAGAGCGGGTTGGCGGTCACCGATTAGCGGCGAGCAACACCTATCGGCGGACGGCCGACGGCTGGGCGCTGGTCCTGCACCAGGCGGGACCGGTGGCCAATATGGTGGCGCCGGCTCGAACAAGCGTGGTTCACTGACCGGGTGGTAGGGCGCGAACATAGCGGCGATGCCCTGACGGCGCATGTCAGCGCCAGCGGGCGGGTCGTCGACCGCGACCGCTTGTCGTGGGTGACCTTGCTATCGTTCGGCTCGATCTCCATGCCGATTTCGCTATTGGCGTTGGGCTTGTTCATGTTCCTGCCCAAGGTCTATTCCACCTCCAGCGGTATCGCCATGCAGGATGTCGGCCTGATTATTTTTGCTACCCGCCTGTGGGACTTCGTCACCGATCCGCTGGTCGGCTGGCTGAGCGACAAGACCCGCACCAAGTTCGGCCGGCGTATTCCCTGGATGACCCTGGCGTGGCTGCCACTCAGTATTTCTGCTTATAAATTGTTCATTCCGCCGCCCGGCGTCGGCGCCAGCTATCTGGCGTTCTGGAGCTTCCTGCTGTTTTTCTCCGGCACCGCGTTGTTCATGCCGTACACCGCGATGGGCGCCGAGCTCAGCACGTCGTACCATGAGCGCAGCCGGATCTTCGCCTTCCGTCATGTCTTTTCGGTGGTAGGCACCCTGACGGCCGCGCTGCTGTTTCTCGCTGCCAACAGCCAGCGGGTCTACAACCCGGAGGCCGACGCCCTCGAGTTGATCGCCTGGGTCGGGCTGGCGCTGCTGCCGATTACCCTGATCGCCACCCTGATCAAGGCGCCCGAGCGGCCGATCGACGAGTCGCGCGTGCGCGATCGCATGCGCTGGAAGGACGGCGTGCGGATCATGTTCGGCAACCGGATCTATCTGCGCATTCTGGGCTGCTATTTGTGCAACGGCTTTGCCAATGCGCTGCCGGTGACGCTGATGTTCTTCTTTGTGCGCTCGGTGCTCGAGGCGCCCGAATGGACCCCGGTCATTCTCGCGCTGTATTTCGTTTCCGCCATCTGCGGCACGCCCCTGTGGCTGTTCATTGCCAATCGCTTGGGTAAGCACGTCGCCTGGCGCATCGCGCTGTTGGTGGCGGCGGGATCGCTGGTCTCGGTTCCTTTCATGGGCGCCGGCGACGTCATTTGGTTTCTGGCGGTGGCGCTTGTCGTCGGGGTGACGCTGGGCGCCGACCTGGCGATGCCGGCGGCCATGCTGGCCGACGTCGTAGACCAGGACATCCTGGCGACCGGGCGCCAGCGCACCGGCATCTATTTCGCCGTGTGGGCGATGGCCGCCAAGCTCGCGGCGGCGACCGCGGTTGGCCTGTCCTTCCCGATCCTCGACTGGGCCGGCTTCGTTCCCGACATGTATAACGATGACAAGGCGCTGCTGGTGCTGGCGCTGCTGTTCGGCCTGTGCCCCGTCGTATTCAAGCTGTTCGCGCTGGCGATCGTGTGGCGCTACCCGTTGACCGCCTCGCGGCAGGCGGAAGTTCGCCGCGAAATCGCCGCCCAGCGAACCACCTGACCACCAGGCTCAATCGCCGCCCCGATGACCGTAAAGAAAAGCCCCGCTGTGGCGGGGCTTGGAACAGATAAGCAGGTCTAGAGCGGCCGCTTACGGCAGATCGTCGAGGATTTTGTAAAATTCGTCTTCAGTGAATCCCCTGACCGTCGTTGTACGCACGTTTCCTTGCTGACCAAGCGCCAAAGCGAACTTGGCCATATCTGCGCCATCGGGAAGATCAATAACCACGAGAAGGTCATACTCACCCGTCGTCAGGTAGATATCCTTGATTTCACCACCCATTTTTTTGAGCGCCGCCCGCGCCGCTTCGGCGCGGTTGGGTGCCTCTTTTACGTTCTTGATGCCTTGCTCGGTCCAGTTCAAAAAGCTGATAAATGTCGGCATGAGTCATCTCCCTGTTAGTGGTGCGGCAATCCGACCAACAAGTAGTGGCCGCGCCTCATTCACCTCGGAACAACTCGCTCAACGATTCTAATTTTGTGCTGATCGGACCCCGCGACAATAGCACGTCTCGGTGACGACGGCCATTCAATCGCGTTTTATGTTTTATTTGATTCCTGCATAAGCTCGCCATCTAGCCGCCTGCCAATATCCTGTGCGATCATAACTGTGGCGCCACCGAATCGGCGGTACCGCCCACAACCCTATCCGAGGACATAGCATGCGCCCCAATCGGCTCCGCGAACTCTGGCAGGCCGGCAAACCGGCCCTCAACGGCTGGTGCCAGCTGCCCACTTCGATATCGGCCGAAGTGATGGACCACCAGGGCTGGGATTCGGTGACCATCGATCTGCAGCACAGC
>JBFKGW010000472.1:0-2769 GCA_041633145.1 Alphaproteobacteria bacterium | reverse complement strand
GACCCGCAAGCCGCCGACGCGCACGATCTGGATGGCCTGCCAATTGCCCGACAGCGACGCGGTGACCTGGCGGACGCGGGGATCGGCGGCGCGGGCATAGGCGTCGATCTCGCCCAACAGCGCCACCTTTTCTTCGAAACTGGGCGTGCCCAGCGGATTGATATCGGCGTAGAGGTCGCGGTTGGTGCCGGCCGGCGGGCTGGCGACGGTGCCCGAAGCGCCGCTACGTACCGCACGCACGGTCTCGCCGGCGCGGGCGATGGCGGCTTCGGATAACTCGGTCGAGTGGGCATAACCGGTCGCTTCGCCGGCGACGGCGCGCAACCCGAAGCCTTGTGAGGTGTCGAAACTGGCGTTGCGCACGCGGCCGTCGTCGAATGTGATGCTTTCGGTCTGCCGGTATTCGAGGAACAGTTCGCCGTCGTCGGCATCGCCGAGGGCGTTATCGGCCAAGCCTTCGACGCGCTTGGCGTCCATACCGGTGCGGCTGAAGAAGAGTTCGTCGGTGCGTGCGATATCGCTCATGTTTGGGTTCCTCGGTCGCTGGCAGAGCGGCGCGATGCCGCCCGGTGCTCGCCCTCAATATGGAACTTGGCGCGCCGTTTGTCAGTAGCCGGCGTTATGGTTATGCAAATTGGTGTGTTCGCTGTTGCCTGCGCGAAGACTGGCGCGGCGCGCCGACAGTTAATTAAGAGTTTCTAATGTTGCAGGGCTAGTAACCGTTTGCGGCGCTGCGACATGGTGTCTCAAATGCTCCGAAAGGTAATGGATTATCTTGTTGGCATACCGGGCGTGGGTTATTTACCGCCCTATTCTCGAAGTTTTGCCCGAGTCGGTGCCCATCCGCTAGAAACTGATTTGTTTGTGGCCGGAGCAAACGGATGACGATGATTTTGACACGAATTAGCTCTGTAATGAGCTGCCCCGCCCGTCTGGGGGTCTGTGCCGCGACCGCTTTAATTAGCGTCGCGATATTCTCTGCCCTACCCGCATCTGCACAGAAAGCCGAACCGTGGCAGATGAACTTGCAAGAGCCCCATTCGTCGCTCATGGAGCAAATGGTCGCGTTCCACGACTTCCTGCTCTACATAATTTTTGCCATCAGTTTGTTCGTTCTTGGGTTGCTGCTGTTCACGATCGTGCGGTTCAACGAAAAGCGCAATCCGACGCCGTCGAAGACCACTCACAACACCTTTATCGAAGTTCTGTGGTCGGTCATTCCGATCTTTATCCTGGTTGTCATCGGCCTGTTCTCGCTGCCCTTGCTGTTTCGCCAGGACGATACGGTAACAGCCGACATGACCGTCAAGGTCATCGGCCGCCAGTGGTACTGGAGCTACGAATATCCCGACCACGGCGATTTCACCTTCGACGCCTTTCTGATCCCCGACGACGAGATTAAAGAAGGCCAGCTGCGATTGCTGTCGACCGACGAAAATCTGGTGCTGCCGGTTGGCAAGAAAATCCGCGTGCTGGTTACCTCGTCAGATGTCCTCCACGCCTTCGCCATGCCGGCGCTGGGCGCCAAGGTCGATGCGGTGCCGGGCCGCACTAACGAGATCTGGTTCGATATCGACAAGCCCGGCATGTACTACGGCCAATGTTCGGAACTGTGCGGCGCCGGCCACGCCTTCATGCCGATCGCCATTCAGGCCGTCGCCCAAGCCGAGTTCGATGCTTGGGTGGTCGAGGCGCGCGAGCGTTTCGCCGATGCTGACGAAGATCTAACGCCGCGGCCGGTCAGGATTGTCCGCAACGACGCGTCGCCGGACGCGGCGGTGCGCTGAGCGGCAAGGAGAGAGAAGATGGCTGACGCAACCACGGCCGAGTACGCCCACGCCGAACACGCCCACGCCGAACATCGCCCGACCGGTTGGCGCCGGTTCGCCTATTCGACGAACCACAAAGACATCGGCACGATGTACATCTTCTTTTCGATCATCGCCGGCCTGGTCGGCGGCGCGATGTCGATTTGGATGCGCATGGAGCTGCAGGACCCGGGTGGCCAGTTCTTCGTCGCCGACGGCGCCATCAACGGCCAACTGTGGAACGTGGTGATAACCGCGCACGGCCTGATCATGGTGTTTTTCGTGGTCATGCCGGCGGTGATCGGCGGCTTCGGCAACTGGTTCATCCCGTTGATGATCGGCTCGCCCGATATGGCGTTCCCGCGCATGAACAACATCTCGTTCTGGCTGCTGCCGCCGGCACTCATTCTGCTGGTCACCTCGGCGCTGGTCGGCGACGGCGCCGGGACCGGATGGACCGTCTATCCACCGTTATCTTCTGCGCTCGGGCAGCCTGGGCCGTCGGTCGATTTAGCGATCTTTGCGCTCCATTTGGCCGGCGCTTCGTCGATCCTGGGCGCGATCAATTTCATCACCACGATCTTTAACATGCGCGCGCCGGGCATGACTTTGCACCGGCTACCGTTGTTTGTGTGGAGCGAGCTGGTGACGGCGTTTTTGCTGTTGCTGGCGGTACCAGTTCTGGCCGGCGCGATTACCATGCTGCTGACCGACCGCAATTTCGGCACCACCTTCTTCGACGCGGCCGGCGGCGGCGATCCGCTGCTGTTCCAGCATTTGTTCTGGTTCTTCGGCCACCCGGAAGTCTATATCATGGTGCTGCCCAGCTTCGGTATCATCAGCCAGGTCGTCTCGACCTTCTCGCGCAAGCCGGTGTTCGGCTATCTCGGCATGGCCTACGCGATGGTGTCGATCGGCTTCATCGGGTTCATCGTGTGGGCGCACCACATGTACACCGTCG
>JBFKGW010000471.1:0-2776 GCA_041633145.1 Alphaproteobacteria bacterium | reverse complement strand
AGCGTCGCTCGTCCGCGCCTACTACTACACCGTCTTGATCGAGGATCAGGAGTATTCGCCGATTCGTCCGCTGGTCGATTGGCTCGACTACAACGGCTACACCCTGGTGACCAAGCCGGCCAAGGATTTCACCGATTCCACCGGCCGCCGGCGGGTGCGCAATTCGATCGACGTGGAATTGGCGGTCGATGTCATGGAAGTGGCCGGCAAAGTCGATCATGTGGTGCTGCTGACCGGCGACGGCGGCTATCGCCGCTTGATCGAGGCCGTGCAGCGCCAGGGAACACGCGTCACCGTTATCAGTACGGTTTCGGTGAGCCCGCCGTTGGTCGCCGATGAAATTCGCCGGCAGGCGGATAATTTCGTCGATCTGGCCAGCTTACGCGGTGAAATTTCCTGCCAGCATAGCGGCGGCCGTCCCGCCCGCGACGAGAGCGACGAAGACTACGACGACGACGATTACGAAGACGATTACGAGGACTACGAAGACGACGATTTCGCCGAGACGGCATGACGGCCGATCTGCAGCCTGATAACGACTGCGCACTGTGTCCCCGCCTCGCCGCGTTTCGCGCGCAAAACCGGGAAAAATACCCGCAGTTCCATAACGCACCGGTGGCGAGTTTTGGCGATCTCGATGCACAATTACTCATTGTCGGACTGGCGCCCGGGCTCAAAGGAGCCAACCAAACGGGGCGCCCGTTTACTGGCGACTACGCTGGCGACCTGCTCTACGCGACCTTGCAGAAATTCGGTTTTGCCGAAGGCGTTTACGGGGCACGGCCTGACGATGGGCTGCGGCTGCGCGATTGCCGGGTGACCAACGCGGTGCGCTGTGTGCCGCCGGAAAACAAGCCGGTCGGCGCCGAGGTTGCGGCCTGCCGGCCGTTTTTGCAGAGCGAAATCGCCGCGATGGCCAACCTGCGCGTTGTGCTCGCCCTGGGCGTTCTCGCCCACAACGCGTTTCTGGCAGCGCTCGAACTGCGCCAGAACGGCTTTCCGTTTGCCCACGGTGCGGTTCACGACATCGCTGCCGGCGGCCACCCTCTGCTGCTGGCCGACAGCTACCATTGCTCGCGCTACAACACCAACACCGGACGCCTGACGACCGAAATGTTCGAAGCCGTATTCGCCAGCGTCCGCGCGATCGTCGATACCCATTGAGCGCGAGCATCCGCTGGGCGCGCGCTATGTCGGGGAAGAAGAGTCGGCGTTGATCGCCGGGCGAAGATTGCCGGTGTGCGAGTTCCGGAGCGGGCTCTGAAAATTCCAGATGCGGAGTTTAGGCCTGGATGACTTCCTGATCGATCGCGCCAAACACCGATTGGTTATTGGCGTCGAACATCTCGATGGTCGCCCGGTCGCCGAACTGCATGAACGAGGTTTTTTGCTTCCCCTCGTCGATTTTCTGCACGATGCGTAACTCGGCCAGGCAGGCGACGCCGGTGCCCGGATCGCGGTTCGAGATCGCGCCCGACCCGATGAGCGTGCCGGCGCACAGCGGCCGCGTCTTGGCGGCGTGCGCGATGAGTTGGGGAAAATCGAAATCCATGTCGACACCGCAATTAGGCATGCCGATCGGCGCTTGGTTGAACTTCACCAGCATGTCGAGATGAACTTTGTGGCTGTCCCACGCATCGCCGAGTTCGTCGGGCGTCACCGCCACCGGCGACAATGCCGAGCGCGGTTTCCCGTGGAAGTAGCCGATACCGTGATTGAGCTCGTCGGGAATCAAGCTGCGTAAACTGACATCGTTGATGAGAACGAACAGCTTTATATGTTGCGCCGCGTTGTCCGGGGAGACCCCCATCGGCACGTCATCGACGATCACCCCAACCTCGGCTTCCATATCGATACCGGCCTCGGCATCGGTGACCGGGATGGCGCCGGTTGGCCGCAGAAAGCCATCGCTGACCGCCTGATACATCAACGGTTGCTCGCGCAGCTTCGGCGTTAATTTAGCACCGCGGGCCTTGCGGAACAATTCGACGTGATTGAGGTAGGCACTGCCATCGACGAACTGATAGGTCCGCGGCAGCGCTGATTCGAGGGCCTCCGGATCGTAATCGCGGATCCCGTCGGCGGTGCCGGCATTGACCGCCTCGAACAGTTCTTCCAAGCGCGGCGCGGCATCGTGCCATTTTTCGAGGGCAATCTGCAGGGTCCGCGCCACCGCCGACGCGGGCGCCATTTTGCTCAAATCGCGGGAGACCACGGCAAGCGTGCCGTCGCGGCTGCCATCCTTCAGAGTCGCCAGTTTCATAACAGCTCCTAAATTACTGAAAATACACTAAAAAATAGCGCTTTACGAACTCAAGTGAGCATTGTCCACTGAGACAATGATACCGCGCAAAAGTTAGTCGGTGTTTAACACGCCGCGGCGGATTTGATCCTCTTCGATGGCCTCAAACAGGGCGGTAAAGTTGCCCTCGCCGAAGCCCTCATTGCCTTCGCGCTTGATCAGCTCGAAGAAGATTGGCCCGATTACCGTATCGGTGAAGATCTGCAGCAATAGGCCTTGGCCTTCGGTGGGGGCGCCGTCGACCAAGATCCGGTTGCGGCGCAAGCGTTCGACGTCCTGGCCGTGGCCGGGCAGCCGTTCGTCGAGTTTGTCGTAATAAGCGTCGGGCGTTTCGAGAAAGCGCACGCCGCGCTTGGCCAGCGCCTCGACCGTGGCAAATATGTCGTCGGCGCCGAGCGCGATGTGCTGGATGCCTTCGCCATGGTATTGGCGCAGATACTCGGCGATCTGGCTTTTCTCGTCGGACGACTCGTT
>JBFKGW010000470.1:0-2792 GCA_041633145.1 Alphaproteobacteria bacterium | reverse complement strand
GGATCTTCTTCGATCGTAAAAGTAAAGGAACGGTCGATCTTAATCGTATCGATCGGCACGCGGAGCAACGTGCTCAACGATGAATAGCCGGTGCCGAAGTCGTCGATGGCGATGCGCACGCCAAGACGGTGGAGTTTCTCCAAGGTATTAACCGCCTTGTCGAGATCTTCGAGAACAGCGCTTTCGGTAATTTCGATTTTCAGCCATTTTGGGTCGAGACCGGCTTCGTCGAGCACGTCGATAATCTGCTCGGCCAAATCGGCTTGTTGTATCTGGCGCGGTGAGACGTTGACGCTGAGTGTGCAATCGGGTGCTTCGGCCAGTGATTGTTGCCATTCCACCAGTTGGTGGCAGGCCCGCGTCAGGACCCACTTGCCGATCGGATTGATTAGTCCGGTGCGTTCGGCGACCGGTATAAAAGCGTCAGGCGAAACAGGCCCGTGGTCGGGTCGATCCCAGCGTAGCAGCGATTCAAACCCGACGATTTTGCCGCCGCTCAAATCGACAATCGGTTGGTAATGCAGTTCAAAAGCTTCCGCTGCCGTAGCGCGCCGGAGATCGGCTTCCAAGTGCAGCCGGGCGAGCGCCTGCGTATGCAATTCGGGGTCGACAACCCGGCAGCAGTCGCCGCCATTTTCCTGCGCCGTGCGCAAGCCGAGTGTGGCGTCTCGCAGAATATCCTCGCCGGATTCATAAGGCGTATGGCTGGTCGCGATGCCGGCACTGAGGGTGGAGGTGATTTCCTGTCCAAATATGTCGAATGGCTCGTCGACAAAATCGCGGGCCCGTTCGGCAATTCGAACCGCGTCGGCCACCATGCCGATATCATCCACCAACATGGCGAACGAGTTGTCGCCGATCAGAGCGACGGCATCGCCGGGGCGCGTGTGTGACTTGAGGCGCTGGGCGAAGTCGTGCAGGAGCTGTTCCGTTACGCTGTGGCCTACGCTCGATTTCAAATCGTTATAGGCGTCCAGTTCTAGAACAATGACCCCGAAAGCAAAATCTGCGTGTCTTTCCTTGCGTGCAATCGCTCTGTCGATGCAGTCGAGGAAGTGTGTACGATTGGGAATGTCGGTACGGGGATCCATGAGGATCTGCTCCGTAACGTCCGACATCGAACCCGCCACACGCAAGGGTCTTCCGTCTACGTCGCGGCGCGCCATGCCGACAGTACGCACCCACCGGTATGCCTTGTTGGCATGGCGGATGCGATAGGTCGCGTCGATCCGCAGCGAAATGCCATCGAGATGTTTATTGATTTCGCTTCGTACTCGGTCGACATCTTTTTTATGAATGCGATCGAACCATTCGGATGTGCGGTTCGGTAAATTTGAATCGTCGTGTCCGATTAAGGCTTTCCAACGGGCTGAGTAATAAATCTCATCGGTGGTCAGGTCCCAATCCCAAAGGCCTTCTGTCGACCCCTCCATCGCAAGCGCGAAGCGTTCTTGACTGTTTCGCACCGCGTCGTCGGCGCGCTTCAACGTAAGGTGCGTTTCGATGCGCGCGAACGCCACGGGGAAGTCAATCGGCTTGGAGATGTAATCGCTCGCACCCAATTTGAGCGCCTCAACCACGTCTTCGCTTTCACTTTTAGCCGACACCATTATCACCGGCAGCGAACCGGGACTGCTGGTGTGGCGCATTCGCTCCAGCGTCTCCAAACCGCTCATTCCGGGCATCATAATATCCAGGAGGACAAGATCAAAATTGCCGTCGGCGATCGCCTCGAGCGCGCTCTCGCCGCTATCAGCGACCGCGACCTCGTAGCCACGGCGCACCAACCGCCGCTGCAATATATCCCGATTTTCCTCGATATCGTCGACGACGAGGAGTCTGCCCCTGACCTCAGCCATCGCTCGTCTCACCCAACCAATTTGCGATCTTGCGCAGGAGACGGTCCATGTCGACGGGCTTGGTTTCGAAGTCGTCGCATCCGGCGGCTATACATTGTTCGCGGTCACTGGATAGCGCATGGGCGGTCAAAGCGATGATCGGTGTACGATGGCCATCTTCGGCAGCGCGGATTTCCTGCGTCGCGTCGAGACCGTTGGTCTCGCCCAGCGAGACGTCCATCAAAATCAGATCCGGATTCAATTTGCTGGCCTGTTCGACCGCGCTCGGCGCAGTTTCCGCCAAGGCTATCTCGTAACCGCTCCGCCGCAATCGCCGGCTCAGCATATCGCGGTTAAGTTCGTTGTCTTCGACCAGTAGTATCGTCGTCATATTGGCGACCTATCCGTCTTGTTGCGCGTATGGGTAGGCCTCTCGCCGACCTCAACCGGTTCAGCCGCAAGCGCCAACTCCCGCCAACGGCGGGGCTGCGACCCGTTACGCACCGGTTGCCGGTTGATCATCCGTTTACCGCCTTTGCCAAGCTTCGGTGACTTGACTTCTCTATATCGATCGATCGATTGGTGAGGCTTGCCTGCAGGGCGGCTTGCAGCACGTGTCGATCGATCGGCTTGGTGATAAAGCCGCGCGCGCCGAGTTCGAGTACCTGTTCACGGGCTTCGTGAACCGACGTTACGATCACCGGCGTGCTGTGCAAATTGACGTCGGCCCGCAGGGTGTTGAGCACGGCAAACCCGTCAATGCCAGGTAATTCGAGATCGAGAATAATTGCTGCCGGATCTAATTGCCGCGCACGCGCCAATCCTTGTTCGCCGTTGCGGGCCAGTTCAACGCGATAGCCAAAGTTCGTCAGATATCGAGCGAGTAAGGAGCTGTCCGACAGTCTGTCCTCGATTGCCAATATTAGCGGTCCACCGCGCGTTGCCGCTCCATTC
>JBFKGW010000469.1:0-2806 GCA_041633145.1 Alphaproteobacteria bacterium | reverse complement strand
GACTATCATCAGACTGGCCGACGGGTAACGCACACCCAATTCAGGGGCGGCAAGGCTGGTTCAACGATGATCAAAATCGTTCAGGTGTCGACCGGTGTTTTGACACATGCCGATAGTGATCAGTTTGGAAAGCACATTATTTATTTGGCGTCGCGGCTGCGGCGCGATCCCCCACCCTAACCCTCCCCCTCCAGGGGGAGGACTTTTACTCCGCCGCCGCCGACGGCGCAGCCTGCTTGAGCGGGTCCTTGTGCAACACGATCGCGCCGCCCGTGCCCTGCTCGAGGCGGGTTACCGCGTTCCAGTTGGCCGTGTCGGTGTCGGGAAAATCGATGCGGTAGTGCGCGCCGCGGCTTTCCTCGCGCGCCAAGGACGCGGTGGCGAGCAAGCGGCCGAGCAGCGCGAGGTTTTTCACCGACAGGGCGCTTTCCAACTCCTGGCCGCGGACCTTGTCCGAGCCGTGCGCTTCATCGGACAGGCGCATGCGCGGAATATCCTCGGCCTCGATCTTGGCGTACTCGTCGAGCGCCGCCGTGCAGCCCTCGGCGCTGCGGATCGAGCCAAGCTGCTCGTGCGCCAGCATGCGGCAGCGCAGACGAACGTCTTCCTGTAGGGGTCCGTCGTCGCGGCCGATCAAGTCGGCGAGCCAGTCGTTGGCGTCATCGGGGACGCCGACTTGGCCCGGCGCCGCGTTCGCTGACTTGGCGATCACGGATGCCGCTTTGCCGGCACGGCGGCCGAACACCAGCGCCGAGGACAGCGCCGAGCCGCCGATACGGTTGCCGCCATGGATGCCGCCAGCGGTCTCGCCGGCCGCCCACAGGCCGTCCAACGGCGTCTTGCCGTCGACATCGATCTTGAGGCCACCGAGCCAGGTATGGCTGCCCGGCGCCACTTCCAGCGGCGTCTCGGTGATATCGATGCCGCGGTGCAGGCAGGTCTTGTAGACGTGGGGGATCTGCTTCTGGATGATCTCCATGGGCACTTCGGTGGCATCCATGAAGATACCGCCGGTCAAGCCCGCGCGGCCAGCGTGGATCTCCTTGGCCATCGCCAGGATGACCTCGCTGCGGGTGCTGCGTTCGGCGGTATCGGGGAAGTAGCGCTTGAGGAACAGCTCGCCGTCGCGGTTGCGGAACACCGCGCCGGCGTTGATGAAGCCGGTCGGATGGGGCGCGAAGCCGAACAGCTCCTCGGGCGAGCAGCACATCGCCTGGAAATCGATCATCTCGATGCCGAGCAGCGGCACGCCGGCGCGGAAGCCCATGACATAGCCGTCGCCGGTCACCTGCGGCGGATTGTCGTTGACGTAAAACAGGCCACTGCCGCCGCCGGTGCACAGGATGACTTCTTTGGCGGAATAGGCGACCAAGGAGCCTGTGCCGTAGTTGACGCCCCAGGCGCCAACCACGCGGCCGCCGTCGACCACCAGATCCATCATCGCGGTGTTGGCGTGCTGCTCGATGCGCTGATCGGGCCGTAATTTGCTGGCCAGGGTCTTGGTCACCATGTTGCCGGTGGTGTCGAAATGGTGCACCGCGCGCGGTTTGGTGTGATTGGGAAACATCTTGAGGTCGAGCGAGCCGTCCTCCTTGGTGACGAAATCGGCGCCCCATTCGCGCAAATCGTTGACCACGTCGATGATGCCCTCGCACCAAACCCGCGCCAGTTCCGGGTCGATCAGCTCGCCGCCGTGTTCGAGAATTTCGGCCAGGTGCAGCTCGGGGCTGTCGTCCGGTCCCATGGCAGCAGCGAAGCCACCGCGCGCCACCGAGGTGGTGCCGCTCGGCGGCCGGCTCTTGCCGGCGAGGATGACTTTGACGCCGGCGTCGGCGCATTCGAAGCACGCCATCGCGCCGGCCGCGCCACCGCCGATCACCAAGACGTCGGTCTGATACTGTTCGACAGGAATATCCAGTGCCACGGTACTCTCTCCTCTTGTGGCGGCTCGCCGCCCTTACGCTTTTTGCAACTCAACGAACGCCTTAACGCAGGCGTCGGCAAAGGCGGGATCGTTGATGTGTAAATCGAACTCTTCGATGCGGCCCTTCTTCAAGTGCTCCCCTAGCACACGGGCGAACACGGCGTCGACGTCGGGCTGCGCCCACGGGCCGACCTCGCGCCCCGCGAGATCGTGGGTCTGCCGCTTGGTGTGCTCGCTGTAGCCGCGCTTGGGAATGAGCACGGCAACTTCGCCGCGCGATTGGTTGAGCCGGTCGGCGAACAGGTGGCCGAGCGCCTCGCATTCCTCCACATTGGTGCGCATCAGAATGTTCTGCGCGTTGTATTGGAAGAACTCCCGGTCGGCGAATTTCTCCGGCACCTGGCCGACCCAAAAATTGGAATGGTCGATGGCGCCCGGCACGATGACCTGCGGCAATCCGGCCGCGCTCGCCGACGTGAGCCGCTTGTCGCCGGCGCTGTAGACCCCGTCGACCAGCAAATCGGTGAGTTCATGCGTGGTGATATCGATCACCCCGGCCAGCTCGCCCTGCGCGGCCAGAGATTCGAGCGCCTTGCCGCCCGGGCCGGAGGCGTGGAAGTGGATCACTTCGTAGCCCAACGCGGTGAGCCGCTCGGTCACTCGGTCGACGCAACTGGCGGTGCCGCCGAACGACGACACACCGATCAGCGGCGGTTCCTCGGCGGATACCTCGCCGCGCTCTGCCCGCGCCAGCGCCATCGCGGCGACCGCGTTGGCGGCGTTTTCGAGCACGCCGCGGGTGATCCGGTTGAGCGTGAAATCGCCGATCGACGGGAACATAACGATATCGCTCTCAGCTACGTACCACTGCACCGCCGCGGT
>JBFKGW010000468.1:0-2815 GCA_041633145.1 Alphaproteobacteria bacterium | reverse complement strand
CCTGGTCCATCATCAGTTCGGAAAAGCCGGCCGCATCGGTCTTGCCGAGTTGGGTCAAGCGCCGGTCGAGCTCCTGCCAGGCCGGGCGCCAGGCCGCATATAGCGAGGGCGCGCCCTGCCGGCCGCGCGTCCGCGCGACCGTCTCCAATTGCACCATCACGCGGACGAACTGCCACACCGCCAAGCGCAGTTCGATCGGTGCGCTCGCGCCGCGTCCCTGTGCGCGGGCGTTCATTTGCTTTTAACGACGCGCAACTGACCGCGCTCGGGGCCGCAGGCGCGGCAATAGCAGCTGCTCGGCCGGCGACGCGGCCGCCGCACGAAATGGTATTCGTCGCTGCAATTATCGCATTGCCAGGTCACCACGGCATGTGCGGCCCGCGACAGGTAGGAGAGCTCGTGCCGCACCGCGGGTTTTTCGCCCAGCAGCTTCATGATCTCGCGCCACGCTTCGCTGTGTTTGCACGGGCGGCCATGGAACAGGTCGGCGAGGATATGAGCGCACTCGTGCAAAAAGGTGGCGTCGCGGTCGCTCTCGCGGCCTTTCTCCAACAGCGCGACGTTGAGCACGATGCGCCGCTCCTCAGTGTAGGCAGCACCGGCAAGCGTTTTGGCGCGCCGGCTGATCTCGACCGCGCAATCGAGCATTTCGCGAAAGGCCGGCCCCAGCGCCGAGGCCTGCTCGAGCTGCTCGGTCAAACCCCAATCGGCCGCCAATTCGGCGACCGAGCCCAACACGCGGCGCGAGCGCACTGCCGAATTAGCGGCCAAGGGAAATCACCCGGCCCGCCTGGGGCGGTTTCGGCAACACGCTATGGGCCGCCGCAACCTCGTCGAGCCGCTCGATGACGGATTGTGGCATCGGCGAAGAGCGCCGCTGAGTCATATCGACATGCAAACTAATGAGTTCGTTAGTCGACGCCAAATACCCCTCCTCCCCGTGATACATCAAATGCATATAGTGTAACCGCTTCGCGTCGTGGTCGAGAAGCTGTGTTTCGAAGCGCATCGGATCACCAGCCATCAATTCGCGATCATAGGTCACATGGGCTTCCAGGGTGAAGGTCGAGCGATTGTTGTCTTTCAGATAGGCCTCGCCGAGACCGATATAATCGAAGAATGCGTCGGTCGCATGGTCGAACGCCAGCACATAGTAGGCCAGGTTCATGTGGCCGTTATAGTCGATCCAGGCGGGGTCGACGGTCTCATGGTGCAGCGCCAACGGCGCCGCATGCGCTTGACCGGTTTGTGATTCGCTATCGCCCATAGTGCGCGACAATAATCAGAACGCGTCGACACGCAACCCGTCGTCCGGTCGCAGCCGCGGCGGTGCCGTGTGGCGCTTAAAAATCGAGATCGCAAAATTTCTAATTTTTTTCAACTTGGTAGAAATAATCGAAAATTTGCCGTAACGTCCTCGCACCGTCTCCGGCAAGAGAGACGACCGATAGGAAGGTATGTGCAAAGTGCGGTCGCGAGCGACCGCATCGGCAACGATGGGCGGTAGTCGACCGTCGGGAGCGTTTGAATATCGCGGTTGCCAATGTGATGTTGGCCGGAAACCGCGATTACCAAACAAAAAATATGTGGGAGGGTATCAAATGTTGAATCGTAATGTCACCAGACGGCTTTTAGCCGCAGTCAGCGCCGCCGCGATTATCGCCGGTGCGGCGATTGCAACGCCGGCTAGCGCGGAAACCACTTTGCTGTTCAACCGCTTCGTACCGGCCAAGCATCCGTTCAATGTCGGCATGTTCATTCCATGGGCCAAGGACGTCGAACGGGTCACCAACGGCTCGGTCAAGGTCAAGTTCACCGATGCCTCGCTGGCGCCGCCGCCCAAGCAGTGGAACATGGTGTCCAAAGGCATCGCCGATGTCGCCATGCTGGCCAATAACTTCGAAAGCGGCCGTCTGAAACTGACGAATATCGCCCAGGTGCCTTTCGCGCACGGCAAGGCGGAACAGCGGGGCGTCGCCTTGTGGCGCACCCATACGAAATACTTCGAGCCGGCCAACGAATACAAAGGCATCAAATTGATGGGCCTCTGGACGGTATCGGGCGCGAACTTTCTCACGGACAAGCCGATCACCAAGCTGGAAGACCTGAAGAACTACAAGATCTGGGCGATCAACGGCATCCCCAACCAGATGATGAAAGAGCTTGGCGCGGTGGTCGTATCGGTGCCGGGCGTACAGATGTTCAACGTCGTCTCCAAGGGTGTCGTGAACGGCAGCGTCACGTCCTACTATCCGCTCAACACCTTCAAGCTGATGCCTTACATCAAGCACATCACCGAGTTCCCGGGCGGTTTTAACGCCAACAACTTCTCGTTGTTGCTTAACGAGGAAAAGTGGAAATCGCTAACCGATGCCGAGCGCGAGGCGATCTTGAGCATCTCGGGCGAGACCGTGGCGAGGAACGCCGGCAAGCAAGTCGATATACTCGACGCCAAGGCCAAGGAACAGGCAGCCGAAAAAGGCATCCAGTTCCACATGGCCAGTCCGGAACTCGTTTCCCAGATGAGCGAACGGCTGCAATTCGTGACCGATGATTGGATGAAAGAGGCCGAGGCAAAAGGCATCGATGGAAAGGCCGCCCTCGCCTTCTATAAGTCGCAGCTGTAGACACATTCTACCGTGAGCGAGCAGGATACGCCGGGCGCCGAGGACGGCGCCCGGCAATCTAACTGGCTGTTTCTTGCACTCAAGCTCCTTGCCGCGGTGATGATCTTCGCCATGGCAGGGCTGACGTTCCTCGACGTCATCGGTCGCTATGTGTTCGCCGCGCCCATTCAAGGCACCTTCGAAATCGT
>JBFKGW010000467.1:0-2820 GCA_041633145.1 Alphaproteobacteria bacterium | reverse complement strand
GCCATTTCGACCATCGGCTTCGAATAGCTCGACATCTGCAGGCGCGCGTCGTCGAGGGTGAACCAGTCGGTCTCGGCGCTCACCCGTTCGCCGCGCAGCAGCGGCACCAGCACGTCGAGCGCCTCGTTCATGCGCCGGCGCTGTTCTTTCGGATGGAAGCCCATGGCGAAGGCGTCCGACGGCAGCGACCCGGGACCGACGCCGAACATCACCCGGCCGCGGGTCATATGATCGAGCTGATTGATGCGGTCGGCGTTGATCAGCGGCTGGTGGTAGGCCAGCGACGACACGCCGGTGCCGAGGCGGATATGTTTGGTGCGCTCGGCAGCAAACGCAATGAACACCTCCGGCGAGGCGATGATCTCGAAGCCGCCGGAATGGTGCTCGCCAATCCAGGCCTCGTCGTAGCCCAGCTTGTCGAGATGGACGATCAGATCGAGATCGCGCTCGAGCGCATAAGTCGGGTTCTCGTCCGGGCTGTGGAACGGGGCCAGGAAAATACCGAAGCGGAGGTGACGGTCGGCCATCGGTCGGCCTCTATTTGATTGCTTGAGGATTGATCGGTGAGCCGACCGCCCCGGTAATCGGTAGCGGCGGTGCACAGAAAAAGAACTCGTAGACGCCGTCCTCCAGGCAATCGTCGGCGAGGTCTTTCAAATAAAAAATCTCGCCCATAGTGATGCCGATCATCGGGATCACCACCCAATGCCAAGGCTGAAACGCCTCGAGCGATTCGTTCGGCCGCACTTCGCAACCCCAGGTGTCGGCGCAAATCGCCGCGATTTCCTTACCATGCACCCACTCGGCGGTCTCGAACCGTAGCCCAGGCGCATCGCCGCCGGCATAGCCGCCCCATTCTCCCTCTTCCAGGCACCGTTCCATCATGCCGGTGCGCACGATGACGAAATCACCACGGCGAATTTCGACCCCTTGCGCTTCCGCACACGCGTCGAGCTCGCTGTTGCCGATGCCGTAGCCCTCTTCGAGGCAATCGCCGCCGTAGAAGCGTGGAATGTCCAGCAATACGCCACGGCCGCACATACGGTCGCGCGTGTTTTGGATACCGTTCTTCTTGGCCCCGTTCGAATCGACCAGGCGGGCGTCGTAGCCATTCCACATTTTGTCGTTGGCGAACACATGGGCGAGGCTGTCCCACTGGGTGCCGCATTGCAGAGGCATTGAAACCATGTCGTCGGCGTAGCGGCACATGATCTGAGTTTCGACCATGTCGGGCGCAGTTTTCTCGTCCTGCACCCCGCTCACCGCGTCGGTGCCCGTCGCCAGCATGGTGTGGATCGGATTGAACCGGCCCTGGCCGCCGCGCTGCGGGCCGTCTTTGTCGAACGGCAGACCGAGCGAAATGACCTTACCTTTGCGGATGGTGTCGCGCGCGGCCCTGATTTCCGCCTCGGTAACGAAATTCAGAGTGCCAATTTCATCGTCATTGCCCCACCGCCCCCAGTTCTTGACTTTGTCGCGCATTGCCTCGATGTCGGCGATCGTGACGTTCGCGTCGAGCTTATTTCTTCGGATCATTTTCATATTGCGCTCCCCCGTTTATTGGTTTTTGCCGCTACTGGGCGGTCGGCGCTATGTTTGCGCAAAACCGCTCGGGGCTTCGTAGATACAGTGCAGAATAATTCATCCCTTGTTAAGCGGGTTTCGCACACACGCTGGCCGACCTACCGCGCATGGGGCGACAATAATTGCCCAGCCGACGAGGAAATGCCTCACTTGCGGGACCGGTGCCTCCACTAGGACGGGGCGCAAATGTAGCAAGTATCCTCGCGGAGAGCGGGGTGCAGTCGGCCATAGGTTGGTAAACACCATGGCACGAGATTTGCGTTAACCATGGAAGCGGCAAAGGTATTGCCGCCCGATTACACGAAAGATCATCGCGCGAGGTACGCCATGCAGATCCACAATAACTTTTCGCCGAACCAGGTCGGCCACGGTGGACGACCCGACCATGCCGGTAACGGCCACAGCCGGGCACCGCAGTTCCAACCTGCGACCGCGGAAACCGAACCGGCCACGACTACCGACACCACGACCGCCGTTACGCCAACCGAAGAGATCGAAGGGCCGCGCATCCCGGGCAACTCGGTCGCCCATCGGGCGCGCGCCCAATTGGCGCAACTTTCCGGCTTGTTGACTTCCGAAGGTCAGAATTTTGGCTGGCTGGTATCGCAGATCGCCCGGGATTTATTCCATCCAGCGGCCTACACCACCGACGGCGAGGGCACCGACGGCGGCAATACCGGCACCGACGGCACCGCAGGCGTCGACGTCGTCACCACGTCCGACGAAACCGGCGAACCTGCCGGTGACGCGACGCCAGTTATCGTGGCCGAAGATCCGGCGCCGGTATCCGACGACGCTACCGACTCGGTGGTCGATCTGGTCGATACCCTGCTGGACGAGAGCGAAGACGGCGCAGAAGTTACCTGACGTCGCTTGTCCTGTCGGTACGATTTTCAATCCTGCCCACGCCCAACAAACAAGGGCTTGGCTTTTTCCAGCCAAGCCCTTTTTCAGACCCTGTTGGCGAGCGCGTAGGAGATCGCCCGCGCGCAGCTATATGGTCTGAAGTATCGCGAACACCAGGACAGCAAAAAAGATCGTGAATATCGACACGTCCTTGATCAGACGTTCCCAGAAGCCTGCTGACGGGCCACTCCGCGGCCGCCAACGGGCAGCCGAATCGCGCGCGCTTTGAAATTCGGCACGCTCGATCGGCGGGGTCGCGACAGCCGGGGTCGGATCGGCCAACGCTTCTTCGAGAATGGCTTGCTGCGCCCGCGCGCCGGCGGGTTGCTC
>JBFKGW010000466.1:0-2820 GCA_041633145.1 Alphaproteobacteria bacterium | reverse complement strand
TCGACGCGCCCCAAACCGGCCTGCGGCAGTTATGCAGGTTTCTTGGCCACGATAAAGACCGCTTTGCCTTTGCCGGGCTGCCACTGATGGTCGATGGCAAACCCGGCATCGGTCAAACTGTCCGCCAATTCCTGCACGGTGAACACTTTGACCAAGGGGATCAGCCCGAGAAAATGGCCGATCGGCCCGACGACCTTGAACCATTTCATCGTATCGCCGAGGCACGCCGTACTGGTGACGAACACGCCACCGGCTTTGAGCATCTTGTATACCTTGGCAATCACCGCTTCCTTGTCTTCCAACAAGTGCAGGATACTGTGCCCCAACACGGCATCCAACGACTGATCGGGCACGCTCAGATCGTCGATATCCGCTTGTTCGAATGTGACGTTCTCGATGTTCTGGGCGGCCGCCTTGCCTTGCGCGATCTCGATCATTTTCGCCGAGATGTCGGTCGCGCGGATATGTTTCACGTAGGGCGCGTGGGCGATTGCCGTCGAGCCGGTGCCGCAGCCGAACTCGAGCACCGCCATGTCCGGTCGCAAATATTCGCGCGTGACCTGCAGCTTCTTCTGGTAGGCCGCCTCATCGGCAACCGGTTTGCGCGCATAGCGCGCGGCAATTCTGTCCCAGAACTTACTTGGCTCTCTCATCAATATCTCTACGCGCAGGATCGAGGCTGTCGTGCAAATTCCGCGTGGCCTAATCGGCCACCGTTGCGCCACCGACAGCCATCGTCATGATCGTTGCCTGCGCGCGTAGTTTAGCCGAAGCTGAACCCCATGGTCCGCAGGTAGCGGTAGAGCCCGCCGTCCTGCACCACCAGGCTGCGCATCATCCGGTCGCCCTCGTTGTGGTGCTCGTGCAGATCGGCCGGCGGCGTGATCATGATGGCGTAGGGGTGCCAGTCGATGCGCTCGCCCTCGATCACCGAATAGACGCCGTCGCAGTCGATCGGCAGGGTCATCGCCACCGAGTTGTGGCGGTGCGGCCGCTGCACTTCGTGGGGGTCGAGCGAGTTCATCGCCAACGCGATCGAGGGATGGATTTCGCCGGTCGCCTCGCGCTGCTCGCTGCTGAAATGCAGCGCCAGCCCGGCGACGTTGGGATCGGCTTTTTGTTGGTCGTGCACGAGCGCCATTTGCCGGCGGATTTCCGCATCCGGGTAGTGTGTCGCCTGGGTCGGGGCGTTTTCCGGGCGCGGCGCCGCGAGGCCGTGGAAGGCGAGCTCGGGCTCGTTGGTCACCTGGAATAGCACCGCGTCCTCGGTGGCCGCGGCAAGCTCGGTCTCGCCGCCGCCGGGCAGCGCGAACACGTCGCCGGCCGCCCAAGCGATGGTGTCGCCAGCCTTCGACGCGCTGCCCGACCCGGCGATGCCGTAGTATATCTCGGCCGAGGCGCGGAACCGGCCGGCAAGCGTTTCGCCGGCGCGCACGCGCGCATAGCGGCCGAGCAGCAGCGGCGTGGTGGCGGGATAATCGAAGCCCATCTGCGCGCCGACGTCCAGGATGATCCAGCCGGTCGGCGTGTCCGGCGCCATCGCCTGGCTGATCTCGTCGACGAACACGTGCTTGGGCACCGCCGGCCGCTCGACAGTAAAGATGTTGGCCGGGCTGTAGTAGCGCGCGCGCTGCTCAAATTCCGATTTGGCGTCGGTGGTGATCTCGCTGGGACCATCCATGGCGAATTTCTCCTCTTATCTTCCTGCCCGGCGTCTACCCGCTGTGTATGAAAGTATAATCGTAATGGGGCACCGAAAACAGCGTCTGCCGCCGCTACGGCTTCAGCACCAGCTTGCCCATGATCTCGCGCGCATCGAGCATCTCGTGCGCCCGGCGCGCCTCGGCCAGCGGCAGCCGGTCGTGGATCGGCGGCTGGAAGGTTCCGGCGGCGAACGCGGCGACCACATCGGCGATGATTTGCCGGGCCTTTTCCGGATCGCCGTCGAACACGTGCCAGGAAAAACAGCGCACCGCGAGACTTTTACCGACACGCGCGCGCATCGCCGCAAACAGCTCGTCCTCGGGCAGGCCGGCCAGGGCGTTATAGGACACCACCATGCCCAGCGGCGCCATCATGTCGAGGCTGTCGGTGAAGCGCGGCCCGATCAGCTGGTCGAACGCCAGGTCGACGCCGCGTTTGCCGGTAAGTTCCAGCACCCGCGCGACCGTATCCTCGCGGCTGTAGTTGATCGTGTGGCTGGCGCCGAAATCACCGATGAAGGCGCACTTTTCGTCGGTGCTGGCGCCGCCGATGATCTCGATGCCCTGGGATTTGCATAGATCGATGAGCGCCACACCCATGCCGCCGGCCGCGCCGTTGACGTAGGCGATCTGCGCTTCGATGCCGCGGGCCGCCTCGAACAGCAGCGCCCAGGCGATGATGTAGTTGGGAATGGAAACCGCGTCGTCGAGGTCGACGTTGTCGGGCAGCGGCGTCACCAGCGCAGTCGACACCGCGTTGTACTCGGCGTAGCGGCCGCCGCCGGTGCCGAACACCAGAACCGGCTGGCCAACGTCGAAACCGCTTACACCGGGGCCAAGCGCTTCGATATGGCCGCTCATTTCGTTGCCGAGGATGGTCGGCAGCGGCGGTTTCCATTTGGAGATGCCTGAGCGCAGCAAATAGTCGGGCTTACCGATGCCGATCGCCGCGGCGCGCACCAATACCTCGCCCTCGCCCGGGCGGGGCGTCGGCAGATCGACGATTTCGATTACCTCCGGGCCGCCGTAGGCGGCGATTTGCGCAGCCTTCAACCAATCGCCTCCCCTATTGAACCTATTTGCTGGCGCAGCATAGGCAGCCGGCGCGGCGCTGGCC
>JBFKGW010000465.1:0-2826 GCA_041633145.1 Alphaproteobacteria bacterium | reverse complement strand
CAGGTGCAGTTCGCCGTCGCCGCGCTTGGCTAAACGTTTAGTCGCCCGACTTGAGCGCCTCGATGCGCCGGTCGAGCGGTGTGATCAGCGCCGCGAAGCGGGCCGCCAGCCAGCCCAGCGGCCGCGACCAGTTGAGCCGGGTGAACAGCAACAGGAACGGCAGCATGGTCACCACTGCGAGCAGCTGCCGGGCGGCCACGCCGGCGCCGAACAGGCGCGGCCACCACAGGCCGAATTGCAGCACCGCGTAGACCGCGAGCCCGACGAACGCCGCCGCGAACAGGGCAAACAGCGCGGTCAAGATCCATCGCAGCCAGCACAGCGCGCACAAGCGCATCGCGACAGTTCCGCCTAGAACTTCTCGACCCACGGCCGCAGCTCGACTTCCCAGGTCCAGGCGCTGCGGTGTTGGCGATGCACATCGAGGTAGGTGCGGGCGATGGCGTCGGGCTCGAGCAAGCTGTCGGTAACCTCGCCGGTGTGTCCGCCAGCGGCCAGATTGCGGCCGGCGCGCGGATCGTCCGGGCTCTGCCGGATGCCGCCGTCGATGACGAAGTGGCCGATATGGATGTTCTGCGGCGCCAGTTCGCGCGCCATCGACTGGGCCAGGCCGCGCAGGCCGAACTTGCCCATGGCGAACGGCGCCGACTGGGGATAGCCCTTCACACTGGCCGACGCGCCGGTGAAGAATATCGAGCCGCTGCCGCGCGGCAACATCACTTGTGCCGCCTTTTGGCCGACCAGAAAACCGGCGTAACAGCTCACCATCACCGCGTTGAGGACCGCGTCGCGGTCGACCTCGGTAACCGGACCACGGGCGCGCGCGCTAGCGTTGTAGACAACGAAATCGGGGGTGCCGAGATCGGCGCCGACGGCATCGAAAAGTTGGTCCACCTGGGCGGCGTCGGTGGCGTCGCAGGCATACGCCTTGGCGCCGGTTTCGTCGCAAATCGGTGCCAATTTCTCGGTGTTGCGCGCGGCGATTGCGACAGCCATGCCGTCGCTGGCACACAAGCGCGCCAGCGAAGCGCTGAGGCCGCTGCCTGCGCCGACGATTAATGCAATTTCCTTCTCGGCCATGTTTTTCCTCTTTATTTGCTTTTTTTGCGACCACTCGGCAGATATCCGCTAAATGCCGCCCTGATCGTTGTTCATACCCGTTTTTGCCACATTGGCATGAATTAAGACCCCAGTAACCATTGCAAAGCTATTCACAAAAAATTCTTCATTGCTGTGCTTGCATAGGCCATCGTGGTTCTCCAATTTACCCGCACTATGTCGGATGCAACGGTCAGTAACGGTTTACTGGTCCGCACCCGCGGTCTATTGCGGCGCGCGCTGCAGGACGTCATCAGCGTCGCCAGCCGCGACCGCGGCATGCCGCTGCACCCGGACCTGCCCGACGACGATCTGGAAAAATTGCAGGCGCGCATCGACGCCAGCCTGGCTGGCCGCGGTGGCGAGGCGTCGGCACGCGGTAACGCGGCGCAATTGGGGCGCTACTATCTCGACCTGAACGAAGACGGTCGGCTGCGCTTTTTCCAACTGCTCGCCGAACATTACGGCGTCGACCGAGAGGGCCTAAACCAGGCGATGGACGAGGTTCGGGCGGCCGAAAGCGATCCCGCGGCGCATGCCCGGGCGGTCGATCGGCTGCGCCAGTGCCTGCAATCACCGAGGACTAATTTATTTCGTAAATTCAATAGTTTAAGCCACGGTATTAAATTTCTAGTCGACATGCGGGCAGATCTACGCGGCCTGTTGGGCGACCATCCGGAACTGCGGCCGGTCGACGGCGAGCTGCGGGCGTTGCTGAGCGCCTGGTTTGACGCCGGCTTTCTGGAATTGCGCCACGTCACCTGGGCGGCGCCAGCCGATCTGCTGGAAAAGCTGATCGCCTACGAGGCGGTGCACGAAATCCAGTCCTGGACCGATCTCAAGAACCGCCTCGAGTCCGACCGCCGTTGCTATGCGTTTTTCCACCCGAACATGCCCGATGAACCGCTGATTTTCGTCGAGGTGGCGCTGGTCGACGGCATGGCGGACAACGTTCAGGTTTTGCTCGATGAAGCGGCGCCGACCGGCAATCCGGAAGATGCCGACACCGCCATCTTCTATTCGATCTCGAACGCCCAGCGCGGCTTATCCGGCGTCAGTTTCGGCGATTTTCTGATCAAACAGGTGGTCGACGACCTGTCGCACGAACTGCCCAACCTGAAGACCTTCGCCACCCTGTCGCCGATCCCCGGATTTCGCGGTTGGCTCGATTCGCGGCTCGGCGCCGGCGCTGAGCTGATCAGCCAGGAGCAGCAGGAACAGCTTGCTGCGTTGGCCGGCGATACCGGCGATACGCCGGCGCTGCAGGCGCTGCTCGACCGGCCGCACTGGTATGAGGACGCGGACATCGCCGCCGCGCTGCAACCGATCCTGCTCCATCTGGCGGCGGGCTATTTGCTCTACCAGCGGCGCGAAGCGACTGGCACGGCGCTCGATTCCGTCGCCCATTTCCATTTGAGCAACGGTGCCCAGGTCGAACGGATCAATTGGTTGGCCGACCAGTCCGAGCGCGGCCTGCGACAATCGGCCGGCATGATGGTGAATTATCTCTATGCCCTCGAGCAGATCGAGGACAATCACGAGGCCTATGTCACGGGTGGCGAGATTCCCGCCTCGAGCGCGGTGAGAAACTTACTTTAGCTATTAAAAACAAATTTTTGCGGGGTGACGCTGAAGTTTGACTTCGCGTCACCCCGCTAGGCTCGCCGCCCTCTCCCCGAGTTTGTTAGCCGGACGAGCTGCTGCTTTCAGCGTTCAGATAGAAAATAT
>JBFKGW010000464.1:0-2836 GCA_041633145.1 Alphaproteobacteria bacterium | reverse complement strand
CCGATGCTGGTGCGGCTGGTCAAGAAGGGCGACCATTATGTGCCTGAACGCTTCGTGCGCACCTCGGACTTCGCCGGTGAACTGGGCGAGACCAACAACGCGGAGTGGAAAACTGTTGCCATCGACCGCACATCGGGCGGCGTTGTCGTGCCGCAAGGTTCAGTCGGCTTCCGTTGGGGCGAGCAGGGCAAATGGAACCTCGATGCCAAGGACACCAATAACGCCGAGATCGACCTGCAGTTAACCCTGATCGGCGACAGCGATCACGACGATGTCGCCGAGGTCGGCTTCCCCTACTTCGGCAACCGCAAACACGATCATTTCAAAGGCACCGATCATCCTGACGTGCTGGTGCGCCGCGTGCCGGCCAAGACGATCGCGCTGGCCGACGGCGAGGCGCTGGTCGCCACCGTGTTCGATCTGTTCGTCGCCAACTACGGTATCGACCGCGGCCTGGGCGGCGCCAATGTGGCCGCGTCGTTCGACGACAATGTGCCCTACACGCCCGCCTGGGCCGAGGCGATCACCGGCCTATCGGCTGACAAAATCATCACCGTCGCGCGCGAATTCGCCACCAACGCGGAGAAGACCGAAGGGCGCTCGATGGTCATCCTGGGGGCCGGCCTCAACCACTGGTACCACATGGATATGAACTACCGCGGCATCATCAATATGCTGGTGATGTGCGGTTGCGTCGGCAAATCGGGCGGCGGCTGGTCGCACTATGTGGGGCAAGAGAAATTGCGGCCGCAAACCGGCTGGCTGCCGCTGGCGTTCGCGCTCGATTGGAACCGCCCGCCCCGCCACATGAACTCGACCTCGTTCTGGTACGCTCACACCGACCAGTGGCGCTACGAAACCCTGGGCGTCGATGAAATCCTTTCACCAACAGCGCCGGAGGGTCCGTGGGACGGCGCGCTGATCGACTACAACGTGCGCGCCGAGCGCATGGGATGGCTGCCGTCGGCGCCGCAACTCAAGACCAATCCGCTCGAGGTTGGCCGCGCCGCCAAGGCGTCGGGCATGGATGCTAAGGACTACGTCGTCGATCAGCTCAAGAGCGGCAATTTGAATATGTCGTGCGAGGACCCGGACGATCCGGCCAACTGGCCACGCAATGTGTTCGTCTGGCGCTCCAACCTGCTGGGCTCGTCGGGCAAGGGCCACGAATATTTCCTCAAACATTTGTTGGGCACCAACCATGGCGTGCAAGGCAAGGATTTGGGCGAAGACAGCCAGATGCGGCCGAGCGAGGTCGCCTGGCACGACGAAGCGCCGGAAGGCAAGCTCGACCTGCTGGTGACCCTCGATTTCCGCATGTCGACGACGTGCATGTATTCCGACATCGTTCTGCCGACCGCGACCTGGTACGAGAAGAACGACCTCAACACCTCGGATATGCACCCCTTCATCCACCCGCTGACCGCGGCGGTGGACCCGATATGGGAGAGCAAAAGCGACTGGGAGATCTACAAATCGATCGCCCGCAAATTTTCCGAAGTCGCTCCGGAAGTCCTCGGGGTCGAGACCGATGTTGCGCTGGTGCCGATCCTGCACGACACCCCCGGTGAAATCGCCCAGCCGTTCGACGTCAAGGATTGGAAAAAGGGCGAGATCGACCCGATTCCCGGCAAGACGATGCCGCAGATCGCGGTCATCGAGCGCGACTACCCCAATGTCTACAAGCGCTTTACCGCGCTGGGTCCGCTGATGGCAGAACTCGGCAACGGCGGCAAAGGCATCAGCTGGAACACCGAGCGCGAGGTCGAACTACTGCGCGAATTGAACGGCGTCGTCACCGAAGACGGGCCGACCAAGGGCATGGCACGCATCGAATCCGACATCGATGCGACCGAGGTGGTGCTGACGCTGGCGCCGGAAACCAATGGCGAAGTATCCGTCAAGGCCTGGGAGGCGCTGGCGAAAAACACCGGACGCGACCACGCCCATCTCGCGGGCCCCAAGGAAGACGAGAAAATCCGTTTCCACGACGTCGTCGCCCAGCCACGCAAGATCATCTCGTCGCCCACCTGGTCGGGCATCGAGTCGGAAAACGTTTGCTACAACGCCGGCTACACCAACGTTCATGAGCATATTCCCTGGCGCACACTGACCGGACGGCAGCAGCTCTATCAGGATCATCTCTGGATGCGCGCCTTCGGTGAGGGTTTCTGCGTCTACCGGCCGCCGATCGACACCAAGACGGTGAAACCGATCATCGAGGAAAAGAACAACGGGTCGCCGCAGGTGGTGCTGAATTTCATTACGCCGCACCAGAAGTGGGGTATTCACTCGACCTACACCGACAATCTGCTGCTGCTTACCATGTCGCGGGGCGGCCCCATCGTGTGGCTGTCCGAAATCGACGCGCAGAAGGCCGGCATCGTCGATAACGATTGGGTGGAGGCCTACAATCTCAACGGCGCGTTGGTCGCCCGGGCGGTTGTCTCGCAGCGGATCAAGGAGGGCACGCTGTACATGTATCACGCCCAGGAGAAGATCGTGAACGTGCCGGGCTCGGAAATCACCGGCCAGCGCGGCGGCATCCACAACTCGGTCACCCGAGCGGTCTTGAAACCGACCCACATGATCGGCGGTTATGCGCAGCTGTCCTACGGCTTCAATTACTACGGCACCGTCGGTTCCAACCGCGATGAGTTCGTCATCGTCCGCAAACTCGACAACGTCGACTGGCTGGAAGGCCCAGCCGAAGACCAAGCGGAGGCAGCCCAATGAAAATTCGCGCGCAAATCGGCAAGGTGCTGAACCTCGACAAGTGCATCGGGTGCCACACTTGTTCCATCACGTGCAAGCAGGTTTGGACCAGCCGCGAGGG
>JBFKGW010000463.1:0-2838 GCA_041633145.1 Alphaproteobacteria bacterium | reverse complement strand
GCTCGGCGAGGTGTTGGCCGGGGCGAAGACGCTGGTGTGGAACGGCCCGCTGGGCGCCTTCGAGGTGGCGCCGTTCGACGGCGGCACGGTGGCGCTGGCCCAGCGCGCCGCCGAGCTGACCGACAGCGGCGCGTTGCTGTCGATTGCCGGCGGTGGCGATACCGTAGCGGCGCTCCATCACGCCGGCGTCGCCGATCGCTTCAGCTATGTGTCCGGCGCCGGCGGTGCGTTCTTGGAATGGCTGGAAGGCAAAACGCTGCCCGGCGTGGCAGCGCTCGCGCCCTAACGTCGTAAGCTGATCAGGCGACCGAACGCCGCCGCGGCACCGGCCGCGCCGGCACCTCCGGCAGTGTTTCCAGTTGGCGCAGCAGGTCGAGATAGTTCGGATTGCGCCGCCACCGACTGAGCATCACCTTCGCCGTGTCGGGTTCGATCTGATCGAACAGCAGCGAAGCGAAGGCGCATTCGTCGAGATTGCTCTCGTCGAGCCCGACGCGCGCTTTGCGGGTTAGGGTGAGCACTTCGTGGAAGACCGCCCGATTGAGGCCGAGCGCCCGGCAAACGACGGCGAGGCCCTCGCCACCGGGTTCGTACAGTAACCGCTGCAGCAACTGGCGGCGCAAACCGCTTTGATGCTCGAGCACCCGCTCGAACAGCGAAATCTCGCCTTCGCGCAGCAAGCGCAGGATGAGGCCGCCGTCGGGCGGCTCGCTCGCGGCGAGGTGCTGGGCGACGCGCTCGGTCGCCGATTGTGTCGGCTCGCCGATCTCTTCGGCGCCCATCGCGGTCTGAACCGTCTCTTCCATCGCCGTATCGATTTCGGTCGGGTCGACGTCGAAGTTTTCGACGATGTGCGAACGCAACGCCGCAGAGACCCACCAGTACATCTTCTCGGCGAGGTCGGCGGGCAAATCGCGGCGATGCACCAGCGGCCGCTGCAAGCTATCGAGCCGCCGCGACTGCTCGACCAGATGCGCCATGGTGTCGCGCGCAATCTCGGCGTTGTGGTTTTCCAGCAAGCGCTTGATCACGGTTTCTTCGCCAGTGTCTACCAGCGCGGCGCTGACCGACGCGCTGATCTTGTCGCGCATGGCGACGGCGAGTTGATGCTCGAGCGTGCGGTGATGGATGATCGAGATCAGGTCCTGGTCGCGTAGCACGCGGCTTTTCAGCAGGATTGGATAGGCGACTTCGCTTTCATCATTGGCCAGCGCGATGACCAGATCGTGCGGCGCGTCGGTCTTGTTGGACAACTGGATCGCCAGGTGTTTGCGGACGCTGATTTCCACGTCCTGGACCAGTTGGCGCAGAATATCGGTCATGATCGACTGTTCGGCATCGCTTAGAGTGCCGCTGTCGCCAAAAAACAGGTCGCCGATAATATCCGCCAGCTTGGTGCGGCTGCCGACAGACTTATCGCGCGCTAGGCGCATTAGTCGCTCGACGTCTAAGTTTCCCCGCTCGTCGTATACCGTCTGCAAGACTGTTTCCCCACTAATTGCAATGACTTATTGCGCTGGGGGGAATTATAGCTAACGCCGCTTTACCAATCGGTAAATGCCAGCCTTGCGACGGTATTTAGCATTTTATTAAAATTCACCGCGTAGGGTGTTTGGCTTCGGCGACTGCATTGGATCGACATGAACGTCACCACCACCACAAACACCCTTCAGAACCTGCTGCGCCAGCTCGAGCCCGCCGCCGCGGCTCCGGCCGCGCGGGCGAAAAGTCAGCAAGTACAAAAAGCCGAGGCCGGGCACCCGCAGGTCACACCGAACGGGAAGCAGGAATTTAACCCCAATTCGCCGCGCGGTACGTATCTAAACATCGTCGTGTGAGGTCCCGCGGCTTTGCAAAAGCCGGCCGGGCGGGTCAAAGTTGGCCCATGGCAGACAACGATTCGAAAATACCCGATCCCTCCGCACCGCCGGCGGGCGACCAACCGGCCGGGCCGGTCCATCGCGCGATTCCCGACGGCGATGACCGCGAACGCCTGATCTGTCACGACTGCGGGTTCATCCATTACCGCAACCCGGTCGTCGTCGTCGGCGCCGTCGCCACCTGGAACGAAGAGACCGAACCGTCGGCGGCGCGCATTTTATTATGCCGGCGCGCGATCGCCCCGCAGGTCGGCCTGTGGACCCTGCCGGCCGGCTATCTCGAACTGGAAGAGACTACCGAAGCCGGCGCGTTGCGCGAGGCGTGGGAAGAAGCGCGGGCGCGCATTTCGATCGATCGCCTGCTGGCGGTCTACAACGTGCCGCGGATCTCGCAGGTGCAGACGATCTACCAGGCGACCCTGTCGTCACCGGAGATTGCGCCGGGCGAAGAATCGCTCGAGGTCGGTTTGTTCGCCTGGCAGGATATTCCGTGGGACGAGATTGCCTTCCCGACGGTGCGTTGGGCGCTCAAGCAACATCGCTCGGTGATCGGCCAGGGCGACTTCGCCCCGTTTGGCAACCCGCCGGGCGAAAGCGCCGATTATTTCTGAGTGGCGACCGGGTTGGGCCGGGCTTCGGCGGGCTCGGCATCGGCCTCGGTCGAGAATTCCGATTGGTGGCGCAGAATGAACGGCGTTTGCGAGCCGGCGAACAACACCGTGATCGGCAACACGCCGAACAGCTTGAAGGCGACCCAGAAATCGGTCGAGAAACTGCGCCAGACCACTTCGTTTAAGATGGCGAGAAAGACGAAGAACAGGCCCCAGCGCAGGGTGAGCGTGCGCCAGCCAGCGTCGTTCAACTGAAACGCCGAGCCGAACAGCGGCTTCAGCAAAGCACGCCGGAACGCCAGCCCGCCCAGTAGGATGATCGCAAACAGGCCGTTGACCAGGGTCGG
>JBFKGW010000462.1:0-2843 GCA_041633145.1 Alphaproteobacteria bacterium | reverse complement strand
TGGTAACCAGCTTGTGGGCCGCTTCGACGTCGTCGTGCTCGCGCCAGCGTTTCGCCAGCATGAACTCCTCCTCGGCGGTCAGCATGGGGAATTTGCGAATCTCTTGCAGATAGCGCGAGAGATTCCCTTCCGGCGTCAGGCTGGGCAAATTGGGTGCTGCCATGAGTATTTCCCTCCACACGCACAATATTGAACTCTCCACAACACGGCAGATTGCCTCCAAACGTTGCGACGAGTAGTTGCGTGTTCTGTTCTAATTACAAATTAATATGGCTTTTCTGTGACTTGATTCAAGTAACTAAAGTGATTCTAATTTATTGATAAGGCTTTCCATGTCTTCTGGTAATAATGTTTCAAAAACTAGCCGGTTTCCGGTTGCCGGGTGGTCGAGAGCCAACCGAAAGGCGTGCAGCGCCTGGCGCGGGAACGCCGCCATGGCTTCCCGGGCTTCAGCCGAAAGCGTCGCGCCGCGCCGGTTTCGCTGGCGTTTGGGCGCCCGGCCGTAAACCGGATCGCCGATTATCGGGTGGCCGATATGGGCGAGGTGAACGCGAATCTGGTGGGTGCGGCCGGTCGCCAGTTTGCAGATCAGCAGGCTCGCAACGGGCGCCTCAGCCGGGCCCAGCGTCCGCTCGGTTTCGTAGTGGGTCAACGCCGGCTTGCCGTTGCGGCTGACCACCGCCATTTTCTTGCGGTTGCGCGGGCTGCGGCCGATCAGGGTTTCGATGTCGCCGGTGCGCGGCAGCGGCGCGCCCCAGGCGATGGCGCGGTAGGCGCGGTCGACCGAGCGGGCGGCGAATTGCGCTGTCAGCGAGGCGTGGGCAGCCGCGGTCTTCGCCGCCACCATAACGCCGCTGGTGTCTTTGTCGAGGCGGTGGACGATGCCCGGCCGGCGCACGCCGCCGATGCCAGTAAGGCTCGGCCCGCAATGGGCGATCAACGCATTGACCAGGGTGCGGTCGGGGTTGCCGGGGGCGGGATGGACGACCAGCCCGGCCGGCTTGTCGATGACGATCAGGTCGTCGTCTTCGTAGAGGACCACCAAAGGAATATCTTGTGCCTCGGGTACCGCCGGCGCGGCAGCCGGCACCTCCAAAATCAGGCGGTCGCCAGCCACCACCTTGTGCGCCGGCTGACGCAGGGCTTCGCCATCCTGGCTCAGGTGGCCGGCGACGATCAGCGCTTTGATGCGCGAGCGCGACAACCCTTCGATCGCCGCCGCGAGCACGGCATCGACGCGCTGGCCGGCGGCGGTGTGCGGGACGCGGACGGTGATCGCTTTATCTTTGCCGGCCATCGTTTAGGCCCTAGACTGCCGGCCGGTTAAACCGGACGGGGTGGGTATCGGTGCGCGCGCTAAAGGCAGTGGTCATCGTTTTGGCGGTGTTGATCGTGGTCGCCCTTGTGGCGGTTATCTGGGCGATATTCAACCTTGATAAGTCGACCGACGCGCCGCGTGTACAAGCGGGCGATGTCGGTAAACCAGCCGAAGCCGTCTCGCTCGGCGTGCCGGCGGGCTGCGCGATTGCCGACATGGAACTCGATGGCACGCGTCTAGCGGTTCGCACCGAAGGGCCGCCGGGGGTGGCGGAGTGCGATCGCATTTACATCGTCAATCTGTCGCGCGGCAGCGTTGTCGGCACGGTGGAGCGTTGAGTGCCAAGCCGTTCGCTTAGTAAAGCCAATTTCGCCAGCGACAATGTCAGCGGCGCATCGCCTGAGATCGTCGCCGCGCTCGCCGCAGCGGCCGATGCCAAGGCGATGCCCTACGGCGCCGACGCGTGGACCGCGCGGGTCGAGGCGAAATGCGCCGAGCTGTTCGAAACCGAAGTCGCGGTGTTTCCCGTCGCCACCGGCACCGCCGCCAACGCGCTCGCGCTGGCCGCGCTGACGCCGCCCCATGGCGCGATCTACTGCCATCCGCGTAGCCACGCCTATGTCGATGAATGCGGCGCCCCCGAGTTCTACAGTGGTGGCGCCAAGATGGTCACCGTCGACGGCCCGGACGGCAAGATTGCCGCCGACGATTTGGCGGCCGCGCTGGTCAACGCACGCTCCCACGGCGTCCACAATGTTCGCCCTGCCGCGCTGACGCTGTCGCAGGCGACCGAGGCGGGCACCTCCTACACGCCGAACGAGTTGGCCGCTTTGGCCGAGGTCGCGCGCGGTCACGCCATGGGCGTGCACATGGACGGCGCGCGGTTTGCTAACGCAATCGTCCATCAAGATTTGAGTCCAGCCGACGCGACCTGGCGTTGTGGCGTCGACGCGCTCAGCTTCGGCGCGACCAAGAACGGCGCTTTCGCCGCCGAAGCGGTGATCTTTTTCCGCCCCGAACTGGCCCAAGAGTTTGGCGAGCGGCGCAAGCGCGGCGGCCATCTGTTGTCCAAGCTGCGCTTCATCAGCGCCCAGCTCGACGCCTATCTGAGCGACGATCTGTGGCTCGCCAACGCGCGCGCCGCCAACCGCGCCGCCGCCCGCCTGGCCGACGGCCTGCGCGCGATCGCCGGCGTGCGGCTGGTCTACCCGGTCGAAGCCAACGAGGTGTTCGCTGAATTACCCGAAGCGATGATCGATGCGCTGGAAGGCGAGGGATTCGGCTTTTACCGTATGGGCGGCGCCGGGGTCGTCCGCTTGGTCGCCTCGTTCAACACCAGCGACGCCGATGTCGACAGCTTTCTTGCCGCCGCCACGCGCCACGCCGCGGCGGCCGGTTGAGTACGCAGGCGCGCCCCTGCCGCATTCGTCGAGAGCTCTATCCGCCCGCTATTTGAACGCGAAGCACTTGATCCCTTTGTGTGAAATGAAGGGTTTTTTAAAAGGCCTGATCTTCACACTCCGAT
>JBFKGW010000461.1:0-2847 GCA_041633145.1 Alphaproteobacteria bacterium | reverse complement strand
TTCCGGCTCGATCTTGAAGAAGCTGCCGGCGATCCAGTCGCGCAGCAGGTGGCGGTTCTGGTTGGAGGTGTAGAGAATGTAGCGGTCGGCGGCGGTGTCGTAATCGCCAATCGCGCCGCGCGCCTCCATCGAGTTCTGCACCACGCGGTTGTTGATCAGCGAAACCCGCGAGACGTGGGCCGCCTTCTCGAACGCCGCGTTGGTCGCGCCCCGGTCGCCAATTTGCGCCTGGAACAGAAAATTGCCGGGTACGTCCTGCCAGATTTGCGGTGCGCCAGGGTCCATTGCCTTGGCGGTGTCGACGACGGCCGGCAATGCTTTGTACTCGACCTCGATCAGCGCCGCGGCATCCTTGGCCTGATCGAGTGTCTCGGCGACGACGAACGCCACCGGCTCGCCAACGTAGCGCGCCCGGTCCGACGTCAGGGCATATTGTGGCGGATAGATCAGCGGCGAGCCGTCGGGCTTGGTCAGTTCGGCGAAGAAGGGCGGCGGTCCGGGGAAACCGCCGATGCCGTCGTCGGCCAAATCGGCGCCGGTAATGACGCCGATAACACCAGGGGCAGACTGTGCTGCCGCTGTATCGATCGAGACGATGTCGGCATGGGCGTGCGGCGAGCGCAGAACATAGCCATGCGCCGCGTTGTCGACGGTGTAATCGTCGTTGAATTTGCCGCGTCCGGTGAGCAGCCGCGGATCTTCCGTCCGCCGGACCGGTTGTCCCACGCCGTATTTGGCCATTGCCGTTTTCTCCCATTGGCGTTCTTTTTATTGCCGCTATTATGGGTGTAGTTCGGCGGCCAACGCGAGTAAAAGAATCTAAAATCCACGACCGGCGAGGGAGCCCATTGTGTCGATACCCAACCAGCGCATTGTTTATCTTAACGGCGAGTACATTCCGGAGAACGAGGCGCGGCTGCCGTTTCGCGACCGCGGCGTGAAATACGGCGACGCCGTATTCGACACCACACGCACCTTCAACCATGAAATATTTAAGCTGCGCGAACATTTGGAGCGGCTGTACCGCTCGCTGCGCTATATTGGGATCGATCCGGGCCTATCGATCGACGAGATGGCGACGATCACCGGAGAGGTGGTGAAGCGCAATCTGCCGCTGATCGCCGCCGACGAAGATTATTGGGTCTCCCAGCGCGTCACCCGTGGCATCATCGATCCCAATGAGCGCTCCGCCTGGCCCGACTATGTCGGCCCCACGGTGATCGTCGAATGTTTGCCGCTGCCGCTAGCGGCGCGCGCTAAACTCTATCGCGACGGCATCAACGTGGTGGTGCCGGCGACTCGCCGGACGGCTCCGGATATGGTCAGCCCTCGGGCGAAAACACATAACTATCTCAATCTTATAATGGCCGATCTTGAGGTATCATCCCAAGATGATGAGGCGTTTGCGCTGTTGCTCGACCATAACGGCAACATCGCCGAAGGCCGCGGCAGCAACATCTTTTTCGTCGCCGACGGGCGGCTCTATACACCGCACGAACGCTATGTCCTGCCCGGCGTGAGCCGGCAGACGGTAATCGAATTGGCGCAGTCGGAGGGCATTGCCTTCGCCGAAAAAGACTACGACCTGTTCGACGCCTACAACGCCGATGAGGCGTTCATCACCTCGACCAGCTTCTGCATCTGTCCGTGCCGCGCCATCAACGGCCGCGAATTTTCCAGCGGCGCCATACCAGGCCCGGTGACCGAGCGCTTGATGAAGGCCTATGTCGACTTGGTCGGCTTCGATTGGATCAGCCAGTACACCCGCTATCCGGTGGTCGATACGCCGCGCGTCTAAACGCTGACTAGGGCGTATTCTTGGCCAACCAGTCTTTGATCGTGGCCAGCGCCTTCTCGGCCTCTTCCATTAAAAAGAAATGGCTTGAGTTCTCGAACACTTCGAGCTCGGCGTTCGGCAGCGCCTCCATCATCCAATTCTGCGCCGTCATCGAACAAATCGGGTCAAGCCGGCCGCCCATGACCAGGGTCGGCGCTTGAATTTCGCCCAGGCGGTCGAGCGTGTCGTGCTCGAGGCAGGCGGTCGCCAGATGATCGTAGGACGTCATGTCGCGGCTCTCGTCGCCGACCAGCTCGGTGATGCGGGCGATCAGGTCCGGGTTCTCGTTGAAGAAGGCGGGCGAGACGAACAGAAACACCGCGTGCGGTGCCCATTCGGCCCAGTTGGGCCGCCAGCGCAGCAATTGCTGCAGATTGGTGATGACCTGGGCGCCGACGGGATCGAGGCGCGCAAACGAGGCGGCCATGGCGACCGACTGTAGCCGGTCCGGCGCCTTCAATGCCATATGCTGGGCGATGGCGCCGCCCATCGACCGGCCGATTACGTGGGCGCGTTCGATGCCGAGTTGGTGCATCAGGCCGAGTGTAGCGTCGGCCAGGTCGGCCGTGCTCGCCGGGTCATCGACCGTCGAGCTGTCGCCGGATCCCGGATTGTCGAAGGCGACGACGCGGTAGGTGTCGCGCAAGGCGTCGACCTGCGGCAGCCACGCCGTGTGGTCGCCGGCAAGACCATGGATCAGGACGACGGGATATCCGTCGCCGTCTTCGATGAACTATCTGAATTGCAAGATTCGCTGGATCGGCCAGCCGCTGGATAAAGGGTTTAGCATCTCCGGATATTCCTCCGAGACCAGGCATCACATCAGCCACTACGTAAAAAAAGGATTGACAGAAGTTAAAGTTGGACCGATTCCCAAAGGCACGTATCGGATCCGCCCGGAGGATCCGGCCATCGAGGTGATGAATCTGCGCAAGATCAAAAACCTGGTCGATTTGGACCATGTCAAAGTCCCCAATCAAAAACCAATTCAAATCGTGCTTCGCGTGCGC
>JBFKGW010000460.1:0-2855 GCA_041633145.1 Alphaproteobacteria bacterium | reverse complement strand
GGCCCTCGTTTCCCAAAATCAACGCACGCCCGCAGCAAGGTAATCGGGCGACGAATTTGTAGATCGGGCCTAAGTGTATAAGAGTAATTTTTATAAGAAAGCCTTTTTGTAAATAATTATCTTCTTGTTACGTTGGTTTCTAGAAAAAACTTTTCGTAATTGTAGTCGTAATTTCAATTCAATATTATAATTAATTACTTTAACTCTAATAATCCATGTAAGAGCGCCGTCCCTGAAGGTTAACAGCCGGAAAACAAAACCCCAGCCACGCCGCTCGGGTGTGACTGGGGTGGATTGGTGGAGCCGGACGGAATCGAACCGACGACCTCTACAATGCCATTGTAGCGCTCTCCCAACTGAGCTACGGCCCCATTGTGGGTTGCGGCGGCGACGATACCCGCTTGCGCTTTGAAGGCAAGCGAATTTTGCCCCGCCGGAATTCCTAACTAGCTGCTCTCGTCGTCGATTTCCTTGCGTACGATCGGCACATCGGTGTCGTCGTCCGCCAAATCGGAGGTGTCTTCGATCGCCGCGTCATCGTCGTCGTCGTCGTCGTCGACAAGGCTGTCGTCGGCCAAGGCCGCCAATTCGTCATCGATATCCTCGCCGTTGGCGGCGGCCGGCTTTTCGGGCTTCGCCACCGGTTCCTCGACCGGTGCGCGCGCGCGCCGCGGACGAAAGATGCTCTCCACGTCGAACTTCGCGCCACAGCTCGGGCACAGAATAGGATCCTTTTGCATATCGTAGAATCGAGTCCCACAGGCCAGGCAGGCCCGCTTCACGCCCCATTCCGGTTTGGCCACTTTATATCCTCCGCCGATTTAAGCGCTGCCGTGTGCCACGATCGCCGCCGCCTGTCAAAAATAAATCGCACATCGCACGAATTGGCAGTAACGCCGGCGTGACACCGATAGCCGAGTTCTGGCGTTTGTGCTATGGCACCGCGCCAACGGAACCATTTATGACAACAGCAAAAAACACCGCACCTGAAACGCTCACCGCGCGGCGCCGCGGCCCCTTGCAGGGCGCGTTGACGGCGCCCGGCGACAAGTCGATTTCCCACCGTGCGCTGATGCTGGCATCGCTCGCGGTTGGCGAAACCGCGATCACCGGCCTGCTCGAGGGCGACGATGTGCGCCACACCGCGACAGCGCTGCGCGCGCTCGGCGTTGCGATAATCCGCGATGGACCCGGCGCGTGGCGGGTCAACGGCGTCGGCGTCGGCGGCCTGTTGCCGCCGGACGATGTCATCGACCTGGGCAATTCCGGCACCGCGGCGCGGCTGCTGTGCGGCCTGCTGGCCGGCCATGGGTTCTCCGCCGTGTTAACCGGTGACACCTCCCTGCGCAGCCGGCCGATGGGAAGGGTGATCGCGCCGTTGACCGCAATGGGCGCGACCTTTCTGGCGCGCGACGGCGATCGCATGCCGCTCACCGTTACCGGCAGCGACAATTTGCGGCCGACCGCCTACACCCTGCCGGTCGCCTCGGCGCAGGTGAAATCGGCGGTGCTGCTGGCCGGCCTGCACGCGCCCGGCGAGACCGCGGTGATCGAGCCGACGCCGACGCGCGACCACACCGAGCGCATGCTCGGCCATTTTGGCGCCGAAGTTCGCGTCGAGGACGTCGGGGACGGCCGCCGGATCACCGTGACCGGCCAGCCGGAATTGACGCCGGCTGCCATCGCCGTGCCGGCCGATCCCAGTTCGGCGGCGTTTCCCGCCGTCGCCGCGCTTCTCACAGCCGGCTCGGAGATCACGCTGCTCGGGGTTTGCGCCAATCCAACGCGCACCGGTCTCTATACGACTTTGGCCGAAATGGGCGCCGCGCTGAACTGGCAAAACGAGCGCAGCGAAGGCGGCGAACCGGTCGCCGATTTGGCGGTGCAAGCGAGCCAGCTCAACGGCGTCGAGGTGCCGCCCGAACGCGCGCCCTCGATGATCGACGAATACCCAGTGCTGGCGATGGCGGCCGCCGGCGCCGACGGCACCACGGTGTTCCACGGCGTCGAGGAGCTGCGCCACAAGGAAAGCGACCGTTTGGCGGCCGTCGCGGCGGGGCTGGCCGCGTGCGGCATCAGGGTAGAGGAAACCGCCGACAGCCTGACCATTCATGGCACCGGCGGTCGCGCGCCCGGCGGTGCCACCATCGACGCGGCGCTGGATCACCGCATCGCCATGAGCTTCCTGGTGCTCGGCCTGACCAGCGAAACGCCGGTAACGGTCACCGGCGCCGGTTCGATCGAGACCAGCTTCCCCGACTTCGCCGGTGCTATGGGAAGTCTCGGCGCCGAAATCGGAGCGAGCGCCCGATGATTATCGCCATCGACGGCCCGGCAGCAGCCGGCAAGGGAACGCTGGCCAAGCGCCTGGCGGCCCATTTTGACCTGGCCTTTCTCGATACCGGCAGGCTCTACCGCGCCGTCGGTCATGCGGTTTTGCAGGCCGGCCAGGATCCAAACGATTTGGACGCTGCCGTTGCGGCCGTACGGGCGCTAGACCCTACAAATGTCGATACCGGCGAATTATATACCGAACAAGTCGCCGAGGCGGCCTCGGTGGTCGCCGCCATGCCCGATGTGCGTAAGGAGCTGCTGGCCTTTCAACGCAAATTCGCGCACCAACCGCCGGACGGTAAATCTGGCGCGGTTCTCGACGGGCGCGACATCGCCAGCGTGGTTTGCCCCGATGCCGACTACAAGCTCTTCGTCACCGCCAGCGCTGAAGTGCGCGCCGAACGGCGTTATAAAGAGTTGCAGGAAAACGGCGTGGAGAGTACATATGCCGCCGTCCTGGCTGATATTGAGCAGCGGGATCAACGCGACCGCACGCGGAAGGTTTCTCCGCTGAAAGCAGT
>JBFKGW010000459.1:0-2887 GCA_041633145.1 Alphaproteobacteria bacterium | reverse complement strand
GGTATCGCGAACCTCGCCTCTAGTTAATTCGCTCTGACACTGCCGACTGGCAATGTCCGCTTCGGGTCAAAACTTGCCGTAATCACCCATCGCAATTTACGGCGGGTTTACCACCGATACCGGTCGTAAATACGTCGATGTCTGTTTTGGGGTGTAAACCGGTCGTGATTGACGGCCCCCGCTAACGACCGAAGCTAGCCAGAAGCAGACACGTGAGCAGCTGCAGGGTAATTTTTCGATTGGCAATTTTTGCATCGATTTGCGTCCCCTAACTTTATCAGATTGCGGATAGGCGTGTGGTCAACCATTGTTCTGATCCCCAGCCGTTTGCTTTGCTTTCCAAGGTAGATATTGCGTTTCGATATGCGCCTCGAAGTGCAGATGGTAGCCGTTTGGATCTTCCACCGTGTATTCCCGAAGCCCCCAGGGTTTGTCCTCGATGTCTGAGATGATGTTGGCACCGTTGGCCTTGTGTCTTTCGTACATTGCATCGACACCGGGAACACAGATCATGACCCGCTGACCCTTGGCTGTTTCAGCAGCCGGCGGATTGAGCGCCAAGAAGAGCTGGCATTGGTCAGCCCACAGCATGGTCCACTCGGGCCCTGAGAACGTATCATCGATCGCAAATCCCAGGACGTCTCGATAATACGCCGCAGTCTGCATGACATCTTTGGTCGCAAGGACCGGGACAACCGCCCAAAATTCAGGCTCTGGTTTCGTCATTTCGATCTCCTCGAATTTCTGACCACTTCAATAGAATTTTTTTCCGGTATCTTTGAACAAAATCGTGTCCACCCAACCAAGTCTGAGTTGGATCAAAACCCGCCGAAATCGCCGATGGCAACCCACGTCCGGTTTGCCTTCGAACGCCGCCGTTGATCTGACACTATTACCAATAGTGTAGGATTTGGCGGTTTTCGGTCAAAAAATCGAGACGATTTGAACCTGGTACAAACGGTACTCGCATTTCTATTTCTGGCTAACGCCGGTCGACAGCGGCAGCCATCGATTGCGACCGCTGTCACCTCGAAAACAGACCTGCTGGCAGGCGGATAGGCTTTTCCGGATGAAAGTTGCGCCGGGCATTTGGACGACGCATCTGCGGACGGCCCGGTTGCACTGGAACGGACCCGCTATTGCGGGTGCGCCCTGAGCCATTGGTACATCATGTGCTTGGCCGCGTTGAGCTGGGCCGGCGTCATCCGCGCCTCCAGGGCGCGGCGGCCGTCCATGGCGAATTCGTGGCCCTGCATGGCCGCGAGGTCGAGCCACATATAGGCCTGCACCAAATCCTGCGGCACCCCGAGGCCCTCGGCGTAGTGCCGGCCGAGGCTGTCTTGCGCCAACGCGTGCCGCTGCTCGGCCGCCTGCCGCCACCAGGCGATCGCGTCGGCGTTGCTGCGCGGCACGCCCTGGCCCTGCGCGTACAGGTTGGCCAAATTGTACTGGGCGTCGGCGTCGCCCTGGCGCGCCGCCAAGCGATACCACGTCGCCGCCACAGCAAAGTCCTGGGCGACGCCGTGGCCCAATTCGTACGACCGGCCGAGGCTGTTCTGCGACGCCGCGTCGCCTTGTGCGGCGGCCCGGTGGTACCAGCGCGCCGCCGCGGCGAGATCCTGCGGCACACCTTGGCCGCGGCCGTACATAACGGCGATCTGGTACTGCGCCTTGGCCAGGCCTTGCTCGGCCAACGGCCGCCATTCGCGCAGCGCGGCGGCGTACTCGCCGCGCTGGTAGGCCGCCAAACCCCGCTCGAAGTCCTGCGCCAGCGCCGGCGCGGCGAGCGAGATGAGAATCAACGCGGCGAACACGCGTTTCATTTGCAAAGCCTAGCACCGGTCTGGCGCGAAGCGAATAAGCCGCGCCCGGACGAGCGACGTTCGAATGGCCGCGCCTGGCTCGATAAACCCGTCCGCGCTCAGCCGACCTCGCGCAGGTTGCCTTCGTCATCGACTTCGAGCCCGGTCTCGCGCGCGCGCTCGACCACGCTGGGATGCCAGGCGACATGGCCGGCCTCGGGGCCGCCGACGATCGCCAGCATCAGCGCGTCGGCCTCGCCGGTGACGCAGCGGAAGCCGCGGTAGACGCCGACCGGCACGTGGATCACGTCGAGCGGATCGAGGCGGATGGCGCGCTCGTCCTCGCCCTCCAGCCAGACCACCTCCCAGCTGCCCTTCATCGGAATGAACACTTCCTCGGTCTGGTGCGCGTGCAGCGCCGCGCCGGAGCCGCTGCCCTCCTTGGCGCGGTTGTAGACCAGCGAAAAGCCGTGCGCCGACCCGAGCTTCGGCTCGAGCGCCGGGTCGTCGACGTTCTCGGTCACGTTCATGCCGATGACGTTGCAGATCTCGCGTTCATGGCCGGGAATGCGCTGGTCGATATAGGCGAGATCGGAGCCGCGGATGTCCTTCTCGCGGGCGACATACTTGGCCTCCATCTCTGCCACTGAAATCCTCGGCGCGTCCATCACCGCGTCCTCCCGTTTGGTTGCTTTCGTCGATATTAAACCACGAACCGCTTGTTTGGTTCACGACTCATCGTCAGCGCCACGGCATTGGCGCCGCCCCAGACTACGCACACACCGTCATGCTCGGGCTTGACCCGAGCATGACGGAAGAGAGGGGGTCGAGCGTGGCGGTGGGTGCGCGGCCGCGCTATTCCGCTGCTTTGGGCTCCGCGCTCTCCACCTTGGCGGCGCAGAACTTGAACTCGGGGATCTTGCCCCACGGGTCGAGCTGCGGGTTGGTCAACAGGTTGGCGGCCGCCTCGGCGAAGCAGAACGGGATGAACACCATGCCCTCGGGTACGTCGCGGTCGGCGCGCGCGGCCAGCTCGATGACGCCGCGCCGGGTGGCGACCCGCACCGCGCCGCCCGGTTCGATGC
>JBFKGW010000458.1:0-2889 GCA_041633145.1 Alphaproteobacteria bacterium | reverse complement strand
TTCGACATCATCTTCTTCTGGGTCGCCCGGATGATGATGATGGGCCTGCACTTCATGGAAGAGGTGCCGTTCCACACGGTCTACATTCACGCCCTGGTGCGTGACGAAAAGGGCCAGAAGATGTCCAAGTCCAAGGGCAACGTGATGGACCCCTTGGAGTTGATCGACGAGTTCGGCGCCGACGCCTTGCGGTTCACGCTGACCGCCATGGCGGCGATGGGCCGTGACATCAAGCTGTCGACCCAGCGCGTCGCCGGCTACCGCAACTTCGGCACCAAGCTGTGGAACGCGGCGCGGTTCTGCGAGCACTACGAATGCCGCTTACCCGATGACGGGTTCGACCCAGCGGCCTGCCAGCTGACTCTCAACAAATGGATCGTCGGCCGCGCGGCAGAGACCGCGCAGGCGCTTACCGAAGCGCTCGACACCTACAAGTTCGACCAGGCCGCCGGCGGCGTCTACCAGTTCGTTTGGCACACCTACTGCGACTGGTATCTGGAGTTCGCCAAGCCGGTGCTGCAGGGCGACGACGAGCCAGCGAAAGCGGAAACCCGCGCCGCCGCGGCGTGGACGCTGAACACAATACTGCGTCTGCTGCACCCGTTCATGCCGTTCCTCACCGAGGAATTGTGGGAGCAGTTCGGCGACGGCGAGCTGTTGATATCGAGCGCCTGGCCGGCAGGCGATATCGCCCCGGTCGATCACGCGGCGGCGGCCGAGATGGACTGGGTGGTGCGGCTGATTTCCGAAGTGCGGGCGGTGCGCAACGAGGTCAACGTGCCGGCGAGCGCCAAAATCCCGGCGATCCTGCGCGGCGCTGGCGCCGCCAGCCAAGCCCGCCTGGCAACCCACCGCGAGCAGATCCTGTGGCTGGCGCGGCTCGACGACGTCGCCCTCGACGGCGAGGTCCCCGACGGCTCGGTGCAGTTGGTGCTAGACGAGGCGACGCTGGCCCTGCCGTTGGCCGACATCGTCGACCTCGATCAGGAGCGCGGCCGGCTGCAGAAGGAGATCGACAAGCTGGTTGCCGACATCGCGCAGATCGACAAAAAGCTCGCCAACGAGAACTTCACCAGCAAGGCTCCGGAAGAGGTTGTTGCCGAGCAGCACGACCGCCGCGCCAGTGCCGCGGACGCCAAGGCAAAGCTGGAATTGGCGCTAGAGCGGCTCGGCGGCGCCTAGCCTAACTCTCACCTGTACCGATCCTGATCGCCGCCACCTAGTCAGCGGATGAGGGCGCTTGTATGCTCGCCGCCAATTGACAAAAAAGGGCCTCAGTGAAGGAGAGTTCTGATGGACGGACACGCCAACGGCGAGTGGGATAAATCGAAACTGCCGAGCCGGCACGTCTCGGTCGGCAACACCAGCGCGCCGCACCGCGCGTTCTACTACGCCATGGGGATGACGGAAGAGGAAATTCGCCAGCCCTTCGTCGGCGTGGTGACCACCTGGAACGAGGCTGCGCCGTGCAACATCGCGCTGTCGCGCCAGGCCCAGGCGGCCAAGCGCGGCGTCGTGGAAGCCGGCGCCACGCCGCGCGAGTTCACCACCATCACCGTCACCGACGGCATCGCCATGGGCCATGACGGCATGCGCTCGTCGCTGGTCAGCCGCGAGGTCATCGCCGATTCTACCGAGCTCACCGTGCGCGGCCATTCCTACGACGCGTTGGTTGGCTTGGCGGGCTGCGACAAATCGCTGCCCGGCCTGATGATGGCGATGGTGCGTCTCAACATCCCGTCGGTGTTCATGTATGGCGGCTCGATCCTGCCCGGTAGGTTCAAGGGCCGGGACGTCACCATCATCGATGTCTTCGAGGGTGTCGGCGCCAATGCCGCCGGCGCCATGTCGGACGAGGATCTGCACGAGCTCGAATGCAACGCCTGCCCGTCGGCCGGCGCCTGCGGCGGCCAGTTCACCGCCAACACCATGGCCTGCGTATCCGAAGCGATCGGCCTGGCGCTGCCCGGCTCGGCCGGCGCGCCGGCGCCCTACGAGACCCGCGACGACTACGCCGTCGCTAGCGGCCGCGCCGTGGTCGACCTGATCAAATCGCAGCTGCGCCCGCGCGACATCGTCACCCGCAAGTCGCTGGAAAACGCCGCCGCCATCGTCGCGGCGACCGGCGGGTCGACCAACGCCGGCCTGCACCTGCCGGCGATCGCCAGCGAGGCCGGCATCGATTTCGATCTGATGGATGTCTGCGAAATCTTCCGCCGCACGCCCTACATCGCCGACCTGAAACCGGGCGGCCGCTATGTCGCCAAGGATCTGTTCGAGGTCGGCGGCGTCGGCATCGTCATCCAGCAGCTGCTCGAAGGTGGCTACATGCACGGCGATTGCCTGACCGTCACCGGCAAGACCCTGGCGGAGAACTACGCCAACGTGGAATTCCCCACCAACCAGGACGTAGTACGGCCGATCACCGATCCGCTGTCGACCACCGGCGGCGTGGTAGGCCTCGAGGGCAACCTGGCGCCGCAGGGCGCAATCGTGAAAATCGCTGGCCTGCACAACCTCAAGTTCCGCGGCCCGGCCCGAGTGTTCGAGCGCGAAGAGGACTGCTTGCAGGCCGTGCTCGACCGCAACTACGAGGAAGGCGACGTTCTGGTGATCCGCAACGAAGGTCCCAACGGCGGGCCGGGCATGCGCGAGATGCTGTCGACCACCGGCGCGCTCTATGGCCAGGACATGGGCGAGAAGGTGGCGCTGATCACCGACGGCCGGTTCTCCGGCGGCACCCGTGGTTTCTGCATCGGCCATGTCGGCCCCGAGGCGGCGGCGGGCGGGCCGATCGGCCTCATCGAGACCGGTGACATGATTGTGATCGACGCCGAGGCCGGCACGCTCGACGTGGAGCTGTCCGACGACGAACTCGCCGCCCGGACC
>JBFKGW010000457.1:0-2891 GCA_041633145.1 Alphaproteobacteria bacterium | reverse complement strand
GTCGGGCGTGAGGCCGATATTATAATCGGCGCCGAGCGCCTCACCGACCTCGTGGCGCAAGAAGGCGCCGATGGTATCGCCGGTCACCCGGCGCACGAGCTCGCCGAGGATAAAGCCGATATTGATCGAGTTGTAGGCGCCATTCGTCCCCGGCTGCCAGGCCGGCGCCTGCGCCTCGATCGCGGCGATATGCACCGGCCAGTCGAACCACGAGCCGGGCGGCGCGGCGTCGCAATAGATCACGCCGCAGGTATGCGACAGCACGTGGCGCACCAGGACGCCGTCCTTGCCGGCTTGCGCGAACTCGGGCCAGTAGTCGGCGACCGGCGCATCGAAATCGATCGCGCCGTGGTCGATCAGCATGTGGGTGCACAGCGCGCTCATGCTCTTGGCCAGCGAGTTCATGATGACGATGGTGTTCTCGTCCCACGGCCGGGTGCGCTCGAGGTCGAGATGGCCGCCCCACAGATCGACCACCTTCTTGCCGCCGCGATAGACGCACACCGCCGCGCCCACTTCGCCACGCGCGGCGAAATTGCGCTCGAATTCGGCGCGCACGGCGGCAAAGTCGCTATCGCAATGACCGTTGATAGATAAATCGAGGACCGTCACATCGCTGCCCCATTGTTAACTTCTTAAGGGTGTTTATCTCATGTTTAAGCGTACAGGTGCAGTCCGGCAGGGCTGCTTTGTTCGCCATGCGGGCGGGTGTATCTTTTATGCCAAATCGCACCGCCGTCGAGTTTGCGCGCTGCGCGGTCGCAACAACGGAGAAGCGCATGATCGTATCGAACATGGAAGAGCTGCCGGGCCAGCGCGTGGTGCGCCATCTCGGCGTGGTGCAGGGCAGCACGGTGCAGGCGAAGAACGTGTTTCGCGATATCGGCGCCAGCCTGAAGAACCTGGTCGGCGGCGAGTTGCGCAGCTACACCGACTTGATGAACGGCGCGCGCGACGAAGCGATCGAGCGCATGAAGCAGGAGGCCGAGGCGCTCGGCGCCAACGCGGTCCTCAACGTGCGTTTCGCCACCTCGACCATCACCCAGGGCGCCGCCGAGCTGCTGGCCTACGGCACCGCCTGCATCGTCGAAGAACAGCCGGGTGAATGAAGCGACCCTAAATTTATTAATAAATTTCGGCGTTCCGGCGGTTTTGATCGTCGGCGCGTTCTTCAGCGGCTCGTGGATCGAGCGCCGTCATTTTCGCCGCATCCGCCAACGCGAGGACGAACTGCGCGATATCATGACCTTCGCCATTCGCCGCGCGCCCGACGATTTGGCCCTGGCGGCGCCACACCTGGTGAGCGGCAACGCGGTGATCTCGGTCGACTATTTCAAGCAGTTCGCCGCCGGCCTGCGCGGCATCATCGGCGGCCGCGTCGGCAGTTACGAATCGCTGTTCGAGCGGGCGCGGCGCGAAGCGATGCTGCGCATGAAGGAAGCCGCCCGGCGCGACGGCAGCACTATCGTGTTGAACGTCAAGCTCGACACCACGCGCATCTACGCCGGCGCCGGGCCAACCGTCAGCGTCGAGGCGGTGGCCTACGGCACCGCCTACCGCCGCACCGATGCGCCCACCTAAATACAGCAACCCCAAGCTGCCGGAAGGCATCAGCTCGGGCCACGAGCATCCGCTGGTCGACGTCGCCAAATCGTCGGCGTTGGTGATTGCGCTGCTCGCGGTGCTGGTCGTCGGATCGTTCTTCGCCGCCCGCCTCGCCGCGCCCTATCTGCCGTTTACCTGGGAGAAGGCCTTGGCCGAGCGCGCCACCGCGCGCGCCCTCGACCGCGAAACTGGCGACGCGGCGGCGCAGGCCAAGTTGCAGGATCTGGCCGACCGGGTGGCCGCGGCAATGGATCTGCCGGAGGACATGACGATCACCGTGCATTTTCTCGACGGCGATACGGTCAACGCGTTCGCCACCCTGGGCGGCCACATTTTCGTCTTCGACGGCCTGTGGCAGCGTCTCGACAGCGAGAACACCGCGGCGATGCTGCTCGGCCACGAGATCGCCCATGTGAAGAACCGCGACCCGATCCGCAGCATGAGCGGCGCCCTGCTGGCCTCGTTGGCCGCTAGCGCGATCATTGGCGATACCCGCATCCTCGGCAGCCTGGTCGGCACCGGCAACCTGCTAACCGCACTCCACTTCAGCCGCGCGCAGGAGACACAGGCGGACGCCGATGCCGCCGCGGCGCTGCTCGCGCTCTATGGCCACATGGCCGGCGCGGCCGATCTGTTTTTTACGCTGCAAGACTCAGCGGCGGCGCGGACCGATCCACCGGAATTCCTCGCCAGCCACCCCGATCTCGACGCGCGCATAGGCGACCTGGAACGCCTGGCGGCGTCGAAGGGCTGGCAATTAGAGGGCGAGACGATACCTCTGCCCTAGGCCATAGGTGCTGGTTTTTGAGAGCGCGCTTTGCCTATGCCGGGATTAGCTCATTAACGCGCAGGCGCGCGGCGGGGCCGTCGTCGCCATAGGCGCGCAGCGCAGCGACCCAAGCTTCATGGGCGAGTTCGCCAAGCGCCTTGGCGCGGTTGTAGGCCTCGACGGCGGCGCGATCGCGATAGGTCATGGCTTGCGGATTCATCGATTGGGCTCCTGGGTGCTTGTGACTCTCGATGATTGGATTGTTCTTTGCTCCACTAGGTCGAATTGCCACCTGTGCAAAACAACCCTGCAGGCAGGATTATTCGCTCTAAATCTCGAAAATTGACGACAACAGCAAGGCGGCGATAAGGACGCCGGACGATCCGACACCGAGCGCGACGATCAAGGCCGGCCCGTAGGCAAGCCGCTGCGTCAAAGAATAACGCTTGGTGGATTCAATCTTTTCACTGTTAAAACCGATCGCGCTCATGGTCGACCTCGCTGAAATCGAATATTG
>JBFKGW010000456.1:0-2893 GCA_041633145.1 Alphaproteobacteria bacterium | reverse complement strand
GCCTCAGCGAAGTCGGCCAGGACGCCCGCATTCCCGGTTTCCGCCCCGGTAAGGCGCCGGTCAGCGTGCTCAAACAGCGGTTTGGCCCGGCGGTGCGCGGCGAAGTTCTCGAGGCGACATTGCGCGACAGCACCCAGGAGTTGCTCGACGAGCGTGGCCTGCGGCCCGCCAGCCAGCCGCAGATTGAGGTCACGGCCTATGAAGAGGGCAACGATCTGGAATACGACCTGTCGGTCGAATTGCTGCCCGACATCGGCGAGGTCGACTTTGGCACGATAGAACTGGAACGAGTGAAAGTTTCCGCCGCCGACACCGAAATCGATGAAACGCTGCAGCGCCTGGCCGATCAGAACAGGCAAAGCCAGCCGGTCGAGACCGCGCGGGCCGCCAAGAAGGGCGATATCTGCGTCGTCGACTTCGTCGGCAAGATCGACGGCGAAGCCTTCGACGGCGGCACCGGCAACGGCATCCAGATCGAGCTCGGCGCCGGCCAGTTCATTCCCGGCTTCGAAGACCAGCTGGTCGGCACCAAGGCCGGCCAGTCGCTCGATGTGAAGGTAACCTTCCCGGAGGATTACGGCAGCGCCAATCTGGCCGGCAAGGACGCGGTGTTTGCCTGCGAAGTTAAAGAGCTGCGCGAGCCGATCGCCACCGAACTCAACGACGACTTCGCCAAGACGCTGGGACTGGAATCGCTCGATGCGCTGAAAGCGGCGATCCGCGAGCAGCTCGATGGCGAGTATGCCCAGTACGCGCGCGATAAGATCAAACGCGAACTACTCGACAGACTTTCTGAAAGCTACCAATTCGATGTGCCGCCGCGCATGCTCGAATCCGAGTTCGATCAGATTTGGAAACAGGTCGAGGACGCGCGCGAGAAAGACACCCTGGACGCCGAAGACAAGGCCAAAAGCGACGACGAGCTGCGTGAACAGTACCATGCCATCGCCGAGCGGCGGGTGCGGCTGGGCCTGCTGCTCTCCCATGTCGGCGAGAGCAACGAGTTGACGGTGACGCAGGAAGAGATCAATCGCGCGATCATGGATCAAGCGCGCCAGATGCCCGGCCAGGAACAGCAGGTTATCGACTTCTACCGCGAGAACACCCAGGCGCAGGCTTCGTTGCAGGCGCCGATTTTCGAGGACAAGGTGGTGAACTTCATCCTTGAGATGGCGAAGGTGAGCGAACGCGAAATAACGCCCGATGAATTGCGCGCCGAAACCGAGGCGCAGGCCGAAGCCGATGCCGCGGCAGTTGCCGAGGCGCCGAAAAAGGCGGGTGCCAAGAAAAAGGCAAGCGCCAAAAGCGGCGACGATAAACCGGCGCGCAAGCCTCGAGCATCCAGGTCGAAGGCCAAATCAGCGGAAAATAAAGACGCGGAATAACAGGCTTACCTCAGTTGCCCACTTGCGCAGAATCGCCGCTTCCTTATTTAACGGCGATACGATGATGATGAATCTAGGACACTTTAAACAATGCCGATTGCTAACGGACCTACAATGAACGCCCTGATTCCCATGGTGGTCGAGCAGACCAACCGCGGAGAACGCGCCTACGACATATATTCGCGCCTGCTCAAAGAGCGCATCATTTTCCTCACCGGAACCGTGGTCGACGAGATTGCCAGCGTTATCTGCGCGCAGTTGCTGTTTCTGGAGGCGGAGAATCCCAATAAGGACATCTCATTCTATATCAACTCGCCCGGCGGCGTGGTGACGGCGGGCCTGTCGATCTACGACACCATGCAGTATATCCGCCCCGAGGTGACCACCCTATGCATCGGGCAGGCCGCCTCGATGGGCTCATTGCTGCTCGCTGGCGGCGCCAAGGGCAAGCGCTACTCGCTGCCCAACTCGCGGATTATGGTCCATCAGCCCTCGGGCGGCTTCCAGGGCCAGGCGACCGATATCGAGATCCACGCCAAGGAAATATTGCTGGTCCGCGAAAGATTGAACGAAATTTATGCAACCCACACAGGTCAAAGCATCGAAGCCATAACTGACGCCCTCGAGCGGGATAAGTTCTATACCCCCGAAGAAGCTAAGGATTTCGGGCTGATTGACGAGGTAGTCGATAAACGACCGGTGGTCTCGGCCGATGGCGGGGATGACAGCGCGGCTGGGGAAAAAGACGGTTAACGATCGGTGGACGTCAAATTATCACTACTTAACTAATTATTGATTGCAGGATGCTAGCTAGTGTTCAATCCTCAGGAGGAGCGATTCGTGGTGCGGCGCCCGCATGACGGATTGGCTGGTTGGAAGCCCAAACACGGGGTTCGTTGATGAGTAAGTCTGGCGGCAGTGATTCGAAAAACACACTCTATTGCTCGTTCTGCGGTAAGAGCCAGCACGAGGTCCGCAAGCTAATTGCTGGGCCGACGGTGTTCATCTGCGATGAATGCGTCGAGTTGTGCATGGACATTATCCGCGAAGAGCACAAGTCGACCTTGGTCAAGCGTGATGGCGTGCCGACGCCGAAGGAAATTTGCCAGGTGCTCGACGACTATGTCATCGGGCAGGCGCAGGCAAAGCGCGTTTTGTCGGTTGCCGTCCACAATCACTATAAGCGGCTGAACTCGACGCCGAAGGGCAACGACGTCGAAATTGCCAAGTCGAACATCCTGCTGATCGGCCCGACCGGATGCGGCAAGACGCTGCTGGCGCAGACCTTGGCGCGCATCCTCGACGTGCCGTTCACGATGGCCGATGCAACGACGCTCACCGAAGCCGGTTATGTCGGCGAGGACGTCGAGAACATCATTCTCAAGCTGCTTCAGGCCTCCGACTATAACGTCGAGAAGGCGCAGCGCGGCATTGTCTATATCGACGAGATCGACAAGATCAGCCGCAAGAGCGACAATCCCTCCATCACCCGCGACGTGTCGGGCGAG
>JBFKGW010000455.1:0-2899 GCA_041633145.1 Alphaproteobacteria bacterium | reverse complement strand
GCCTCGATACCCTCGATCACGTAGTTGGTCCTGGGATAGCTCATGATGAAGAGACAGATCAGCGACACGATGAAGGTGAAGTACATGACGGCGCGAGCGCCCCACTTGTCCGACATCCACCCGCCGAGCGCGCGAAAGACTGAGCCGGGCAGTGACTACATCGCGGCCAGCATGCCCGCCGTTGCCAGCTCGAGTCCGTAGGCGCCGACATAGAAACGCGGCAAGTAGGATGCCAAGGCAACGAAACCGCCGAATACGAAGAAGTAGTAGGTCGAGAAGCGCCAGACCTGCATGTTCTTCAGCGGTTCGAGTTGCATCATCGCGGAGACCGGTTTTTGACCCGTCTCACGTCGTGCCCGCAGACTCGGGTCGTCCTTGCTGAGCAGGTAGAACGACACCGCCATGATCGCCAATACTACGGCATAGATCTGTGCCGCCTGTTCCCAGCCGAAGGCGATGACGAGAAAGGGCGCGCCGAAATTGGTTACCGCGGCGCCCACATTGCCGGCGCCGAATATGCCCAGTGCCGTACCCTGCCGTTCCTTTTCAAACCATTGCGAGGTGTAGGCGATACCGATGATGAACGAACCGCCGGCGAGGCCGACGCCGAGCGCGGCGACCAGAAATACTTCGTAGGTCTCGACCGAGGACAAGAGCCACGTACACACCGCAGTCACCAGCATCTGCAGCGTGTAGACCAGTCGCCCGCCGAACTGCTCTGTCCAGACGCCGAGAAATATCCGGCTGATCGAGCCGGTCAAAACCGGCGTCGCGACGAGTATACCGAATTGTGTTTCGGAGAGGCCCAAATCCTGTTTGATCTGTACCCCGATAATCGAAAAGATCGTCCAAACGGCGAAACAAACGGTAAAAGCCAATGTACTGAGACCAAGCGCCCGGTATTGGTCCGACCGCGTCACACCCGCCAAATCTTTCATACCGCCAACCTTGTTTGACCCAAAAAAAATTGCGCAGTTGAGGTAACCGCACCAATTCGGTCCACGGTTATCGGCAGTTTTTCTGTGAATGAATTGACGTAGATCAGTAATCGAAATTTATCGCCAAAAAAATTTCTCTAAAAGAAAACGGTGCGGTGAATAATTGATTTAGGTATCGTTCTAATTCGTTAAAACCCGTACTGTTTCTTGACTTTTATCAATTGCAATGGGCAAGGTTTTTCGGCTGCGGTTGTGCGGGGGAAAGCAATGCGGGATCAGGATTTGGAGCGCGTGCGCGCCTTGCCGCTGTTCGCCTCGATGGCTGAGGGTACATTCGATCGGCTTGCGCCGACGTCGTACTTGCAGCGGTTTCCGTCCGGCGTTCATTTGATCTCGGAGGGGGACGAGGCAGACTTCTTGCATGTCGTGGTGGAAGGCTCGGTCGAGCTGTTTGCGTCCGGCAACAGCCGCGAAACCACGGTTGCCATCCTGCAGCCGGTGACCGCCTTTATTCTGGCGGCGGTCCTGAAAGACTCAGTCTATTTGATGTCGGCGCGAACCTTGGAAAATTCGCGCATCCTGATGATCCCCGCCGAACTGATCCGCCAGGCGATGGAAGAAGACGGCGCCTTCTGTCAGGCGATGGTGCGCGAACTGGCGCGCGGATTTCGCACCATGGTCAAGATCGTGAAAAACCAGAAACTGCGCACCGCTACGGAACGCCTCGCCAACTGCCTGCTGGTTATGAACGAGCAGAACGGCAGCACGGGGCGGATCGACCTGCCGTTCGAGAAACGGTTGCTGGCATCTTACCTTGGTGTCACGCCAGAGAACTTGTCACGCGCGTTCAAGACCCTCGAAGCCTATGGCGTGCGCAACAGTCGATCGACCATTTACGTCGACGAGCCCAACGGCCTGCACGAGCTCGCCCAACCCAACGCCCTTATCGACGCTAGCGAGGAGTGGTAGGTCGGCGCCGATGCTCGGTGCGCCGACGCGATTACCCTGCGTTTATCCCCGCCGGACCGAGCTGGTCAGGACTTAGGCCCGCCGCCGCGCCGACCCGCTCGGGCAGCAGGAACCCGCCCTCCATCTGATCGACATAGGGCCCACCGGGCGCGTGCTCGGGCACCAGGATTTCGCGCTTGTGGTCGGCCGCGATCTTGCCGGCCAACGCGTCGTTGAGCCAGTCGGCGAGGTAACCGAAGAAATCGATGCCGCCGAAATTGGGCCGGTTGCGCGGGTTGTGAAAGTCGTTCTCGATCACCCACAACTCCTTCGGGCCGGCGACCATCTCGTAGATCGGCAGCACCGTCTCGAGCGGCGCCAGCGGGTCGTATTCGCCGGTGACTTGCAGGGCCGGGCAGGTGACCTCGCCGGCGACGTCGTCGAGCACCATCTTGTCGGCAAAGGCGTCGAACTCGTCTTCGTCGTGGATGCCGGCCATGTACATGAACACCTGCTTGAAGCGGGGCGAGGCCTGCTCGAAGATCGCTGTCTTCGGGCCGTAACACGCCGCCGCGGTGGCGACTGCCTTGACCCGCTTGTCGAGCGCGGCCAGCCGCATGCCCCAATAGGAGCCCATGGAGAAGCCGGAGACGGCAATCTGGTCGGGGTCGACTTCGGGCCGCTCGCTCAAATAGTCGATGGCGGCTGAGCCGGCGCGCTCGTAATTGTCGAGGGTGACGCGGATCTTGCGGATGTTGCTGGTTCCCTGACCCGGGCCGTCGAGATGCAGGCAGTTCAAGCCGCGCGCGACGAACGGGTGGTTGAGCGCGTCGATGAAGGCCTCTTTGGTCATGTCCATGCCGGGACAGAATACCACCGTCGGCGCCTTCGGCCGGCCGGGCACCATGTGCAGGACGCCCTGGATGTAGTTGCCCTCAAACGGGATCTCGACCCGCTCGATCGGGTGGCTGGCGTACTGCATTACCTTGTCGAAGCACTTCAGCAGCATGCCG
>JBFKGW010000454.1:0-2947 GCA_041633145.1 Alphaproteobacteria bacterium | reverse complement strand
GCTTGGTCGCCGCGCCGACGGCCGAGACCTGCACCTTGTGCCCCGGCATGTACTTGTTGATGGCATTGGCCCACGCGGTGTTGACCAGGAACGGCGTGGTGCCTTCCGCCAGGCTGCCCAAGGTGTAGCGCTCCTGCGCCTGGGCCTGGCTGCCCAGCGCGACCACCATTGCCGCCGCCGATACGGCGGCAAGCACGTGCTTAGTTTTGAAGATCATATTGGTTCCTCCCTGTTTTAATCTTTTCGGCTCCCGATCACGGCTTGAAGCCGCTCCCTGATGCCGCCACCGGCGCGGCAGAACGCCGCCGCACCCGATAGAGCAAGATTATTCCTACTCCTATACCGAATCCGGCCATCTGCACTAGTTGTATCTCGAGCAAGCAGGCCAAACCGACCAAAGTTCGTAATAGCCGTTCCACCGCCGAGAGCTCGCGCGAATCGCAGCCGATGAAGGCGGTGGCAATCATCCACACCGCGATCGGCAATCGCACCGCAATCCAAATGAACGGCGCCCATTCGAAGCCGACGACCAGGCTGAGCGAGGGGTTGTAGATCAACACGAACGGGATCAGGAAACCGACGAAGGCGATCTTGATCGCCTGAAAACCGGTCGCCATCGGATTCGATCCGGCGATTGGCGCCGCTGCATAGGCGGCGATCGCGACCGGCGGCGTGATGTTCGACAACACGCCGTAATAGACCACGAACATGTGGACCAGCAGGATATCGACACCGAGTTTGCTGATCACCGGCCCGACGAACAGCACAATGAACAGATAGGCCGGCACGGTCGGCAGGCCGAGGCCCAGAATCAAACAGGCGATCATGGTCACCACCAGGGCAGTGAACAGTGACCCTTCTGCCATCGCCTGCACCATGGCGCCAAAGTTGCCGGCGACGCCGGTCAGCTTGACTACGGCGATGACGATGCCGATCGAGCCGACCGCCACCATAATCTGGCCGCACGCCGCGCCGCCACGCTTCAGAGCGGCGAGGAACCGGGTGTGGTAGGTGGCGAGCGAGGCACGCTTGGCTGGATCGAGCACGTCGATCACCAGAGAGATCGCAATGGCGGTGACGACGCCGACGAAGCCCGCCATCGCTGGCGAGCGGCCCATGAATAGCACCACGACGACGGCGACCAGCGGCACCACGAAGCGCAGCGCTTCGACGGCGTCGTCGCGGGTCAGCGTCGGGCGTTCTTCCGTTGGCATCGGCTTGATGCCGAGCCGCACCGCTTCGGCATAGACGCTGGCGAACATGGCGAAATAAAACAGCAGCGCCGGTAGCGCAGCGGCCACCGCGACTTCGAGATAGGGCCGGCCGATCAGCTCGGCCATGATGAAGGCAACGGCACCCATGATCGGCGGCGTGAACTGGCCGGCCGACGACGCGCCGGCCTCGACCGCGCCGGCGAACGCGTTGGAGAAGCCCTGGCGTTTGATCATCGGGATGGTGAAGACCCCGGTGCCGACCACGTTGGCGACCGGGCTGCCGGAGATCGTGCCGAACAGTGCGCTGGCGACGATCGCCGCGTGGGCGGTGCCGCCACGCACCCGCGCGGTCGCGGCAGTGGCGATCTTGAGCAGGATCGCGCTGGCGCCGGTCGCTTCGAGGACAGCGCCGAAGGTGATGAATACCAGCACGATCGACGACACCAGACCGGTGACGCGCCCGTAGACGCCGTCGAAGCTGAACCATACGGCGGTGATGGTTTCTTCGAACGAGAATCCCGAATGTCCCAGAACGCCTGGCAGGCCGCCGCCCCAGATGGTGTAGAGCAAGGCCAGGATGCAAATGACTGGCAGGATCGGCCCGAAATTGCGCCGCACCGCCTCCAGGATCACCAGGGTGCCGAATAGGCCGGTCAACTGCGCGCTGGTCTCCAAAATGAAGATGCCGTCCCAGAACCCCTCATAGGTGGCAAAGAAATTGTTGACCGTAAACAGGAACCCGACCAGCAGGGCCATATCGACCAGCCACAGCAACGCGCGCATGCCGGTCGACGCGTGTTCGAATTTGTGAGCAAGCGGGTGGTGCAGCAGCATGATGACCACACCGGCCGCCATGGCGCCGCCGAGCCGCAATCCCTCGTCGACCAGCGGGAACGGCCCGGCGACATAGATCGCCGCCAGCGCCAACAGCAGCGCCAGCCAGCGGCCGACGCCTGTCATCAGGCTATCAAACTTTTCCAGCATCCCTCCCCGCGATACCGTAACTGGGCAATTTCCCTTACGATGTCGGCACGGGCCGGACGCAATGGCCGCGCGCACGCGCTAGCATAGTTTGCCAACTGCCGGAGGAACAGTCATGAGCCGCCTGCAAGCCTTCGATTTCCAAACCTGGATCGACGAGCACCGGCACCTGCTCAAGCCGCCGGTCGGCAACGTGCAGATCTGGGAGGATGCCGATCTCATGGTCACCATCGTCGGCGGGCCGAACCAGCGAACCGACTTCCACGACGACCCGGTCGAGGAATTTTTTTACCAACTTGAAGGTGACATGATTCTGATGGTGCACGAAGACGGCGAAATCCGCGGCGTGCCGATCCGCGCCGGCGAAATATTTCTATTGCCGCCCCATGTGCGCCATTCGCCGCAACGGCCCCAGCCCGGCTCGGTCGGACTGGTGATCGAGCCCAAGCGCCCGCCCGGCGAGGTCGACGGTTTCGAGTGGTTCTGCTTCGAGTGCGGCGCCAAAGTCCACCGGGTCGAAGTGACGCTGCAATCTCTGGTGCGCGACCTGCCGCCGCTCTATGAGGCATTTTACGCCGACGAGGCGGCGCGCACCTGCGCCGAGTGCGGCGCGCTGCACCCCGGCAAGGAACCGCCGGACGGCTGGGTGTTGTTGTAGGCGCTCACCCAACTTGAAAGGGGGTACGGGATATTGCGATTTTGTCAAAACAACCCCTTGCAAAGTAGATTGTTCGCCTGGAAGCACTACTATT
>JBFKGW010000453.1:0-2948 GCA_041633145.1 Alphaproteobacteria bacterium | reverse complement strand
GTGAAATTAATTATAGCGCGCCCAAACTGCCCCTTATTTCCAACCTCACCGGCGAAGTGATGTCTGAGGCGCCCGACAAGACCTATTGGCGCAGACACCTACGTGAAGGCGTGCGGTTTGCCGATGGCATGCATGCACTTGCCAAGCTCGAGTGCCAGACCTTTTTCGAAATCGGGCCCCACCCGGTGCTGCTGCCGATGGCGCAAGTTTGCCTGGCAGAAGACGGCAAATCCGCTGCCTGGATTGCCTCGCTAAACCGGCAACAGTCAGACGCCGAGGCGATAACCAACATGCTGTCGGCGTTGTATCTCGCCGGGCACGATATCGACTGGACCGCGGTCCACGCGCCTTTTACCCGGTGGCGTATTGCGCTGCCCACCTATCCCTTCCAGCGCAAGCGTCACTGGATCGAAGACGACACGGCCAACCGGGCCCGCGCCCCGAGTACTGTCGAAAATCTCCACCCGTTGCTGGGTGCGCGTCTGGATTCGGCGACCAAAGATGTCCGTTATGAAACGCGCTACGGCGTCCAGCACACCGGTTTTTTGTTTCATCATCAAGTTGCCGGAACCGTGGTGCTGCCGACCACCGCTGAACTGGAGGCGGCCACAGTCGCCGGCCGGATGCAATTAGGGTCGTCGCAGATCAGTTTTGAAAACGCGGTGCATCACCAGGCGATGACGTTTGCCAACGGCGAGGATCGGGCCGTGCAGGTGCGGGTAACTCCGCTTAATTCCGAGGCGGCATCTTTCGCGCTGGTAAGCGCGGACAGTGAAAACGCGGAAGACTGGCATACCCACATGACCGGCACTTTGCGCAAGTCGGGGCTACCGTCGTGGCCGGCCTTTTCGGTGCAAGAGGTACAGGCCCGCTGCCAGCAAACGCTGCCGGCCAGCGAACTATATGATTGGCTAGCCAAGCTCGGGCTCGAATATGGCCCTAACTTTCGCGGCATTCAGGAACTGTACGTCGGTCAGCAAGAAGCGCTTACCAAAGTGCGGCTTCCGAGCGGTATGGCAAATACGCAGTACCTGATCCACCCGGCATTTCTCGATGCGTGCCTGCAAGTTTATCCGGTCATCCTCGATAATCCGGGGAAGATTAAAAGCAATGGCCGCAGCTATGCCTACCTGCCAATCTCGGTGGCGGGATTTCGCTGTTACCAGGACCGGATCGACGAGGCCTGGGTGCACACTACGCTGAGCCGTGCGGAGAGCGACGATACGCGGGTGCTCGACATTCGCGTTTACGATCTGGCAGGGCGGCCGGTGGCGGAACTCGAAGGATTTTCTGTTCGCATGCTGCCGCTTGATATCTTTCAATCGCCGCAAGCCACCACCGACGAGCCGCTGTACCGAGCACGGTGGCGAAAGAGTGATAGACCGGCCGCCAACACCGGGGAGAATCGTGCCGCGGCAAGCTGGCTGATATTCGCCGACAGAAAAATTGGCGCCGGCGCAGCTTTGGCCGGCAGACTGGAGGCGTCGGGCCATCATTGCCACTTGGTCTACCGGGATAGCGCATTCGCCCAATCGGCTCCGCGGCAGTGGACCGTGAACGAACAGCAGCCGCTGGATTTTCGCCGATTGCTCGAACAATTTGCCGCCGGCGAGACGTTGCCCTGCGAGGGCGTAGTCTATCTGTGGGGATTGGATGCGCCGGTGATGGAAGGTTTGGACCTAGCCGGCTTGCAAAGCGGCAGCGAAATGATGTGTCGCGGGGCGCTGGCGATCTTGCAGGCCCTTGCCGAGACTCGCTCGGCGAACTCCGCCGGCCGGCACCTTTGGTTCGTAACCGCAAACACGCAAACGCCGGACGGCCACCACCAACAGATCGATCCGGTCCAGGCGCCCTTGTGGGGTCTGGGGCGAACCGCCGCGCTCGAGTACCCGGGTGTTTGGGGCGGATTGATCGACCTGCAACTGAACGGTAGCACGGCGCCGGACGTGGAATTATTGGCGGCGGAGTTGCTCGCCCCCGACGGGGAGACCCAAGTTGCCCTCGCCGGCGGTCAGCGCTATGTCGCCCGATTCGTCAGGCAGCCCCTTGCAGAACTGCCAGCGCGGCCACTACCGGTGCGCGGCGATGCTACCTACCTGGTCACCGGTGGTTTGGGCATGTTGGGGCGCAGCGTCGCCAAATGGCTCATAAACCAAGGTGCGCAACACCTTGTTTTGACAGGACGAAACGCGACTTCCGACGCCGTGCAGGAGGCCTTCAGCACGGCGGAGATCAATCAAGCACAGATCTATGCGGTGGCGGCCGATATCGGCCGCGAGGAAGACGTGCGCCGCCTGATGCAAACAATCAGCGACCAGTTGCCGCCGCTAAGAGGCGTGGTGCAATCGGCCGGCGTCCTGGACGACGGCATTCTCGCGCAACTCGATTGGGACCGGTTCCGGCGCCTGTTCGAGCCGAAAGTGTACGGCAGTTGGTTGCTGCACGAATACACCAAGTCGTTGGACCTGGATTTCTTTATTCTGAAGTCGTCGCTGTTGAGTTTGTTGGGTTCAGCCGGCCAAGGAAACTACACGTCCAGCAGCACTTTTCTCGATACGTTAGCAGCGTATCGGCGCGCCGCCGGCTTGCCGGCCACAGCGATCAATTGGTGTGCCTGGTCGGAGGGCGGTCTGGCCACCGTTTCCGGCGCCCGGGGCGAGGCGATGTGGTCGTCGCTGGGGGTCGAATTTGTCTCACCCGATCTCGCAATGCAGGTGTTCGACAAATTGATGCACAGAGATGTCGAACAGGTCGCGGTCGCGGTTGCCGACTGGCCGACTTACGCCAGTAAAGTCGGCGAGCCGCCGTTCCTGGCGGAGCTTTTGGACGTCAATACCGATTCCGCATCGTCGCCAAGGCCACAAATAAAGCCTGCCGCGGATGCCGACCCGACCGACGTAAGCGAGGAAGCGCGCCGGCAGTTTGTCGGCGAATTGCAGCGGCATATC
>JBFKGW010000452.1:0-2957 GCA_041633145.1 Alphaproteobacteria bacterium | reverse complement strand
GACTGCCGGTGCCGCAGCCCAGATCGAGCACCTGTTGGCCTTCCTCCACCCCTACAAAATCTAGAAAAACTTCGGCCAGGCCTCGGCTCCAACGCCCCATGTGACGCTCATAAGCGTCCCCATCGGTGGCGGTAAACGCAACCGCAACAGACATACCACCCCCCAAAAAAACTAAACGAACACAACCAAAAGTAGTTTACGTGATATACTACTTTAGCAATTGGTTAATGAGATGGCGATACGAAAAATATCGATATTTTTATCTTGGCGGAAGAATGGAAGGCTACCGCGGCTTACAGCACCGATTCGCGCTTTCCGGAGGCCAGCGAACGCTCGATCGCGGCGAGTACCGCGACATCGTGGATCATTTGGTCGGTAGTAAACTTATAGTTGCCGGTGCCGGCGATGGCGTCGGCGAACCCCTCCATGTTGGCGCGCACCGGATTCACTTCGTCGACTTTGCGAACCTCGGTACTGCCGTCGGTGCGCGAAATTGCCAGCTCGCCCGGGTTTAGCACCTTGGCCCAGCCGTCCGAGCCGAACACGTTCAGCATGCGGCTCATCGGCGTCACCATGACGTTGCCGACGTAGGCGCTGGCGCCGCACTCGAAGACGAGCAGAGCAGAGGCGGCGTCGAGTGGCTGAATGCGGTCGAGCGCTTGCGCGTACACCTCGGCGACATTGCCGACGTAATAGCTGAATAGATCGATGTAGTGGCTGCCCATGTGATAGAGGCCGCCGCCCGGCGCTTCCTTGGGGTCGTGGCGCCAGCTGACGAATCCCGACAGCGTGTTGTGGCTGGTGTTGCCTTCCATATGCATGATCGTGCCGAGTTCGCCGGCGTCGATCATCCGCTTGATCTCGCTCTGCGGCGCGGCGTAGCGCTGGTTGTGCCCGAGCCCCAGTTGGATGCCGGCTTCCTCCGTCGCCGCCACCGCGCGCTGGGCGTCGGCCACGTTGAGGGCGAACGGTTTTTCGGTGAAGACGTGCTTGCCAGCCGCCGCAGCCGCGATGATCTGGTCGGTATGCAAGCTGTGCGGCGTCACCAGAACCACCGCGTCGACCTCGGGGTCGTCGAGCGCGTGCTGATAATCGGCGCTCAGTTCGAGGTCGTGCTCGGCGGCGTAGTCGCGCGCGGCCTCGATATCGATGTCGACGACGCGGCGGATCTTGACCTTGTCGCTTTTGTTATGGACGGCGTCGACGTGCATGCGGCCCCACCACCCCAGGCCGATGATCGCGGTATTGAGCATGACTCCCCCTTACGCTTTTTCTACGCCATGCGGTGGCGCATTAGTTTGAATTTCAGCGCCTCACATAACCAAGCGCGAGCCATCCTGCCAGCACAATGATCGCAATCCAGATGCTGATAATCAGCATCGCCGCGGCGCGGCTCTTCGGGCGGGCTTGCACCGCCGCTGCGGCTTGGCGGTGTTCGGCCATAATCTCCCGAGGGATCAACTTGATGACCAGCAGTACACCGAGCGGCACCAGGATCAGGTCGTCCAGGTAGCCGATGACGGGAATAAAATCGGGAATGAGGTCGATCGGCGAGAGCGCGTAGCCGGCAATGACAACGGCCAAAGCTTTGGCGTACCACGGCACTCGCGGGTCGCGGCCGGCGAGGTACAGAGCATGTACATCGCGATTGACGGCACGCGCCCAATCCTTCAGTCGGCCGGCGATTTGCATGATATCCAAGCCCAATTTTTAACAGAATAGCACCGCCGTCCGGCCGATTTGCAGGCTCACATAATGAGGCTCACATAATGAGATTGTCAGGTCTAGGGATTTGCCCGCAATCGACCAGATGCTATTTAAAGCGCGTGAGATAAATAACGTCGTTTTGGGAGCACGGGGATGAAATTCGGATTATTCGGCAGCGCGCAGGCCAAGCGCGGCAATGCGCCTGACGTCGACAGCGCCAAGGGCTACCACGACTACATGGAGTTCAACGTCGAGGCGGAGGCGCTCGGCTTTCATAGCACCTTCGCCGTCGAGCACCATTTCACCGGGTTCGGCCAGGTTTCGGCGACCATCAACCTTTTGACCTACCTGGCGGCGCAGACGACCACGCTGCGCTTGGGTACCGCCGTTATGGTGCTGCCCTGGCACAATCCTATTTTACTCGCCGAGCAGGCAGCGACGCTCGACCTGTTGTCGGGCGGGCGGCTCGATTTCGGCGTCGGCAAGGGCTACCGCTACAACGAGTTCGAAGGCTTCGGCATCGCCATGGAGGAAGCCGGCGATCGCTTCGAGGAATCGCTCGACGTGATCACCAATGCCTGGAGCAACGACGAACCATGGTCGCACGAGGGCAAATACTGGAACTTCCAAAACGTCATCGTCGAGCCGCCAACCATCCAGAAACCCCACCCGCCGTTCTGGATGGGCGCGGGCAGCCCGAACTCGATCGAGGCGGTCGCCGAGCGCGGCTACAATCTGCTGCTCGATCAGTTTGCGCCGATCGATGTCGCGCTCGAGCGCATGAATACGTTCCGCGCCGCCGTCGAACAGCGCGGGCGCAAATTCGATGCCAACGAGGTTGGCCTGGCGCGTGGGCTTTATGTCGCCAAGGACGCGGCCGACCGCGACGCGGCGATCGAACGGCGCATCGCCGCGCGCTCGCGCATCGACAAACTGGCGCAGCGGCCCGACGGCGCCAACAAGGCCTCGATCATGTCGTACGACGACACCACCGAGACGGCGATGGAAGCCGCCCTGTTCGGCACGGTCGACGAAATTGCCGAGAAGATCGCGCGCCTGCGCGACGGCGGCGTGCGCTACCTGCTGTTAACCGACGGCGGGTCGGGCATCGAAGGCCTGCGCCGGTTCTCGGCCGAAATCATGCCCGCCTTCGCCGATAGCGATACCGCGAAAGCCGCCGAGTAAGTAGCCCTATCGGTAAACGCCTCGCGTTGCCGGTTCGCTGTTGGCGAACCCGCCAGGCGAGGCTG
>JBFKGW010000451.1:0-2970 GCA_041633145.1 Alphaproteobacteria bacterium | reverse complement strand
GTGGGGCGTTTTCTGCGCCTGTTTACGGCGCTGCCGCTCAACGAAATTGCCCGGCTCGAGAAGCTCGAGGGGGCCGAGATCAACGACGCCAAGAAGGTTCTCGCCACCGAAGCGACCAAGCTTCTGCATGGGGCCAAAGCGGCCGACACCGCCGCCGAAACGGCACGCCAGACCTTCGAGGCAGGAACCGCCGCAGCGACGCTGCCGACGATCGAGGTTTCGCGAGACGACCTCGCCACCGGCATGGCGGTGTTCGCCTTGGTCGCCCAGGCCGGACTGACCGCGTCCAACAGCGAAGCGCGGCGCTTGATCAAGGGCGGCGGCTGCCGGATCAACGACACGCTGGTTACCGATGAAACGGCCGAGGTCAACCTCGATGCGCTCGACGGCGATGGCGTGATCAAACTGTCGGCTGGCAAAAAGCGGCACGTCCTGGTGCGGCCCGTCTAGCGGCTATTCACCGCCCGGCGGCGGCGGCGCCGGTTGCAATGTCGACCCTTCGTCGTAGCCCTCGCCATCGCCGAAGCCGGTGAATGCCTTCCTGAATATCCCGGGGGTTAAGACGGTTAAGGGATTGACCGAGACCTCCGGACTCTTCAGCGGTCCGTCCACCGAATAGGCCGCGGCAAAAATCGCTTCGCCGCCGCCAGTCAATACCGGGCCAATGATTGGGACACCACTGAATATCGAGTTCAGCGTATAGGCCGGTGCAATTTCGCCTTTGAGTTCGATTTGATCCGACCGCCGGTCAATGCGGCCGGCTGCAAGTATGCCAATATCGGCACCGCGACCTCTGGCGTCGCCGATGAGGATTTCGTTGTCGTTCATTTCGAACGGCACTTCAGCCCGGCTAAATCTTATCCCGGTGCCTGCCAACGCATCGGCAATACCGCTGAACGACGCCAAAGACAGGATGCGAGCCATCACGGGACCTTCGTTGAGCTTGAACTCCGTCAGGGTCAATTTCCCGGTAACTGTTTCGGCTGTGCCTTCGTTCTCGATCGTTCCATCAACGCGCAGGGCGCCGCCCTCGATGGTGGTGACCCAATCGAGGGCACTTAAGACCGCGCCGCCGTCGTTGGAAGTGACCAAAAACTGGCGCTTCGAGTCGACCGTTTGTAGGCCCAGGCCGATTTGCCCTCCCGACGCCAGCTTTCCCGTTAAATCTATATCCGACCAATTCACCCCATCGTGGATCAGATGACCGGCTAGATTTTGCAGAAACGTCTCTTCGCCAAGCCGGACACTACGCACCGGGTTATTTTCGTCAATACGCAGCCGCATCGCCGGCGCCGGTTCTTTGTCTTCGGCGAACATGCCGTCGACCGGTAACCGCAAATCGAGACTGTCGCCGCCGATCACGATGTCCGGTGGGCCGTCGGCGGGAAATGCGGCGCGCACCGATACGTCGCTCTCTCCGATCACGAACCGCGTTAGGTTCAGTTCCGCTATCGCCAAACCGTCGCCGTTGCTTGCCAGCATCGCTTGGCCTTCCGCCGCCAGTCCGGGGGCGGCGACGGTAAACTTGGAAATTTCACGGATCGTCCCGTTTCGGCCAGAAAATACCACCGAACCCGAGCCTGCTTGGCCCACCGGTTTCTGCCAACCGAAATCTTCGAGCGATAGTGTCGCGTCGGTCAGGTTTAGATTTGCGGCCCCTTTTTCGGCGCCATCGATAGCGATTTCATAGGTAAGCCCGACACCGACGGGACCGGTTAAATTGGGTGCGGCGCCCAAACCGAATCTTTCGCGACCGGCATCGTCGAGCACCGTCTGCACTTCATAGCGGGTGCGCAATCCGGTCTGGTCGGTGAAATTTTCGCTCCAAACCAGGCTGGCCGGTATGCCGGCAAGCGCCGCGTCGCCGTTGGCAACCAGCCCCTGTTTATTCACCGTCAGCTCGAAATTACCTTGTGTTATATCGGCATCGGCAAAGACCGAAGGTGCACTGAAATTTTCCAGACGCGACGCCGCCGCGACTTCGATATCGTCGAAGGTAAGCGCGCTTATCAGGGGAAATTCGAATACGGCATTGGTCACACTCGTGCCGCTCGTCTGCGCCGGATCGATTTCGAACTTCGATATGTAATTTAATGGGTCCTGGTCCAGCAACGACAGCGCCTCGCGCACCGGTCCGGCGACGGTAAATTCGATGCGCGCCGAATCTTGTGGAGCGGTTCCGCCAAGGTCCTTTAAGGTAACGCGCCCGGTCTCGATTTTCAGGTTTTCTGTTGCGCCTTCGCTAATGTCGATTACCAGGTCGATGCCGTCGAAGCGGCCCCGGCCGGCAACGTTTGTGACCGGCGTCATGGGACGCAGGAAATGGACCGTCGCGCCACGGACGTCAAAACCGCCTACGGCTTCGCGTAGTTCCACGTCTTTGATATCGCCGATTTGCGTTGCGCCGGAAACCGATAGCGACGCCGAAGTGACCATCCCGTCCTTAATATTCCCGGTAATCCAACCGCGCCCGTTGCGTTCGACGTCGGGTGGCCACAATCTCGCCAACTCGTTGATCGGCACCGACTGCGCACGGACATCGAAGTGAAAATCGACCGAGTCATCCTGCCGCGTGACATCGCCGCCGAGCATGACGACAGGCCCGCCGAGATCGACCGACGCTTCATCGATGACCAAAACATTCAGCGCATCTGCCGCGCCACCCCGCAGTACCAGGCCGCTCACAGGCAACGGCGTTTGGTAGAACTCGGGCGCGGCGATGTGGCCGGCGCCACCAGCCAGTTCGAAATTGACGTTCTCGATATCGAGGGAACCGGTTAGCGAGAGGGCGACCGTTCCTGACAATGGCAAGTCGAAACGATCGAGCTGTTTGAGGCGCGGATCCAATGCGGCGCCGACAGACGGCACGAGATTATCGAAGGTTATGCCGAGCTCAGCCGTTTCGGTATTTGTGTTCAACAACCCGGATACGTCGAACCGGGCGACGTTCTCGCCCGCATCGAGCACGAT
>JBFKGW010000450.1:0-2980 GCA_041633145.1 Alphaproteobacteria bacterium | reverse complement strand
CGCATCGGAGGTTTTTATCGAGTGCTTGCGCACCTGCCTATGCGGCAATTGGCGGGTTTCGCGCAGTCTTGGCAAATCAGCCGCGCTTCGACTATATGCAGTAATACCTTGCTGCGGGTGTACTAAATATGCAATTCGCGCTCGCCGTGAATGAAACTAATCGTGCGTCGGCTCGATCCGTTGCGGCACGGTGTCACATTGCGTTTGTGCCCGTGTAGAGCATATGCAGCGCTAGGAGCGGGGGAAGGTGCGGCGCCGACCGCGGCACGCTTCAGCAGAGGGAAATTTCCAATGACCGACCATGCAAGTGAGCCCGGCGGACAACCGGAGAGCCGACGAGATTTTTTGTATCTCACGGTCGGTCTGTTCGGCGGTGTCGGAACGGCGATAGCGCTGTGGCCATTTATTCATTCGATGAACCCGTCGGCTGATGTGTTGGCGTTGTCGACGATTGAGGTCGATATATCGCCGATCGAGGTCGGCCAATCGATCACCGTGATCTGGCGCGGCAAACCGGTGTTCATCCGGCGGCGCACACCAGAAGAAATTACTGTCGCTGAGCAAACCCCGGAAACCGATTTACCTGATCCGCAGACCGATGCAGATCGGGTGATCAATCCCGAATGGCTCGTCGTCGTCGGCGTGTGCACCCATCTGGGCTGCGTGCCGCTCGGTCAGAAATCGACCGAGCCGCGCGGCGATTGGAACGGCTGGTTCTGCCCGTGCCACGCGTCGCACTACGACACCTCGGGGCGCATCCGCAAAGGCCCGGCACCACGGAATTTGGATGTGCCGGAATATGCTTTCCTCGACGACACAACCCTCAAGATCGGCTGAGCCGGGGTAGAGCGATAGATGAGCGCACACATGCAGCACAGCAGCTATGCCGGCGGCGGTCTGGTCAAGTGGATCGACAGCCGCCTGCCGGTCTTCACCTACTTGCAGAAAGAGTATGGCGAGTTTCCGGCGCCGCGGAACTTTAACTACTGGTGGAACTTCGGCGCCATTTTGACGTTCATGCTGGTGGTGATGATTTTCTCCGGCGTGTTCCTCGCCATGCAGTACACGCCGCATGTCGATATGGCCTTCGATTCGGTCGAGCGGATCATGCGCGACGTCAATTACGGCTGGATGTTGCGCTACATCCACGCCAATGGCGGTACGTTTTTCTTCATCGCCGTCTATATCCATATTTTCCGCGGGCTCTATTACGGCTCGTACAAGAACCCGCGCGAACTGTTATGGATGTTCGGCGTCGTCATCTTGATTTTAATGATGGCGACCGCGTTCATGGGCTATGTGCTGCCGTGGGGCCAGATGAGCTTCTGGGGCGCCACTGTCATTACCAATCTGTTTTCGGCGATACCGCTGGTCGGCGACGCCATCGTGACCTGGCTGTGGGGCGGCTTCTCGGTCGATAACCCAACGCTCAACCGGTTCTTCTCGCTGCATTTCGTGCTGCCGTTCGTGATCTTCGGCGTGGTGATCCTGCACGTGATCGCGCTGCACATCACCGGCTCGAACAACCCGCTGGGGATCGACCCGAAGGGGCCGCAGGACACCATTCCCTTCCACCCCTACTACACTGCCAAGGATAGTTTCGGCCTGGCGTTGTGGATCGCGGCGTTCGCCGCGGTGGTGTTTTTCGCGCCCAACTTCTTCGGCGAACCGGAGAACTATCTCAAGGCCAACCCGTTGCAGACGCCGGCGGAGATCGTGCCAGAATGGTACTTTCTGCCCTATTTCGCGATCCTCCGCGCGATCAACTTCGACATCTGGTTCATCGACGCCAAACTGGGCGGCGTCATCGCCATGTTCGGCTCGATATTGCTGTTGTTCGTGGTGCCGTGGCTGGATCGCTCGAAAGTGCGTAGCGCGCGATTCCGGCCGATCTACAAATGGTTTTTCTGGATCCTCGTCCTCGACTGTTTCATTCTCGGCTTCGTCGGCGGCCATCCGCCGGACGAATTGGTCTTCGAAGGCACGGGCGGTGACGAGGAAGGCGGATTTCGGTTCATCCATCTCGGACAGATTTCGACATTCTGGTATTTCTTCCACTTCCTCGTTCTGCTTCCGCTGCTGGGAACGATAGAGAAAACCAAACCGCTGCCCACGAGCATTTCCGAACCGGTTCTCGGCGGTGGGCAAGTCACCGCCGGGGCCGCTGCCAAGCCGATGGAGAAGGCGTAATGGATATCGGCAAAAAGATTGCGAAGGCTGCGGCGGTGGCTGTGGTCGCCGGCTCGGTTATGTTCGCCGGCTCGGTAACTGCCGTTATGGCGGCCGAGGCGGAACGCCCGGAAGCGCAGGATTGGGAGTTCGAAGGCCCGTTCGGCAGGTTCGACGTCGCTGCGATCCAGCGCGGCCTGCAGGTCTATCTGGAAGTCTGTTCATCCTGCCACAGCCTGAACCAGGTGGCCTACCGCAACCTGGTTGAAATTGGCTTCAACGCCGACGAGGTGAAGGCGATTGCCGAACAGTTCGAGGTGACCGACGGGCCCGACGAGGAAGGCGAGATGTTCCAGCGGTCGGCGCAGCCGGCGGACAGGTTTGTTTCACCGTTCGCCAACGCCAATGCGGCGCGCGCTGCCAACAACGGCGCCTTGCCGACCGATTTGTCGTTGTTGGCTAAGGCGCATCCCCGCGGGGCCAACTATATTTACGCGGTGTTGACCGGATACAAGGATCCGCCAGACGACCTCGAGCTCAGCGACGGCATGAACTACAACCCGTTCTTCGGCGGCAAACAGATCGCCATGGCGCCGCCGCTGTTCGAAGATGGTGTCGAGTACAGCGACGGCACCAAGGCAACCGTCGAACAGATGGCCTGGGACGTCAGTAACTTCTTGCATTGGGCGGCCGAGCCGGAAATGGAACAACGCAAGCGGATCGGCTGGAAGGTGGTGCTGTTCCTGCTGGTGTTGAGCGCGTTGTTGTACGCCACGAAAAGAAAAGTTTGGTCGAGTTTGCATTGAGTGCG
>JBFKGW010000449.1:0-2983 GCA_041633145.1 Alphaproteobacteria bacterium | reverse complement strand
GCCGCGCTTTATTTTGCGCTCTTCGTTTGTCTGCCCGTGCTGGCGATCGCACTTGGCCTCGACGCGCTTCTATACGTGGCGGTCGATAAACCCTTTAGTACCTGCCTGTCGGTTTGGTGCTGGGCGGTCTAGTTCGCCGCCAAAGCGTAGATGAAGCCGGTGTGCGCGCCGAAATAGACGCTGCCGCCGGCGACTGTCGGCGAGGTCCAGACATTGGCGCCGATCGGCACGACCGCGCGCGGTTCGCCGGTGGCCCGGCCAAGCGCGTAGAGATTGCCGTCGCTCGAACCGATGTAGATGCGGTTTGTCGCCACTGCCGGCGAGCCGAACACGGCACCCCGTAGATTGGTCCGCCACACCGGTTCGCCGCTCGCCGCGTCGAGGGCGTAGAGAAATCCGGTGTGGGCGCCGACATAGACGGTACCGTCGGCCACCGTCGGCGAGGAAAATATCTCGCGGCCGGCGCGGAAGCGCCAGCTTACCTGCCCGTCGCTTGCCGCCAGCGCATAGAGATGACCGTCGTCGGAGCCGATATAAACCAGGCCGCCTGCCACCGCCGGCGAGGAGAACACCGGCCCGCGCGTCTGCACCGACCAACGTTGCGCGCCGGTGTCTTGATCGAGGGCGTAGACCTTGCCGTCGATCGAGCCGATGAACACCGCGCCATCACTTACCGCCGGCGACGATAGAATTCCCGCGCCGGTGGCGAAGCGCCAGCGTTCCGCCCCGGTCTCGGCGTCGAGCGCGTAGACGTTGCGGTCGAAGGCGCCGAAATAAACCGTGCCATCGACCACGGCCGGCGAGGACTGCTCGCCGCCGGGACCCAGCGCAAACGCCCAGCGCTGCTCACCGGTCTTGGCGTCGACGGCGTAGAAGCGGTTATCGTCGGCGCCGAAATAGACCAGGCCGTCGACCACCGCCGGCGAGGCGCGCAGCAGGCCGTCGACCGGAAATCGCCACAGCTCCCGGCCGCTCGCCGCCTCGAGCGCGAACAGCGCCCGATTGAAGGTCCCCTGATAGAGCACGCCGTCGGCAACCGCCGGCGACGACTCGACGATGCCGCCGGTATTGAAGCGCCACAGCAAGCGCGCTTCGCCGCTCACGTCGCCGGCCGCCGCACCGGCGGCAACGCCGGTGTTGGCGACATTGCCGCGAAGCATCGGCCAGTCTTCCGCCGTCGCAGCATTGGTGAACAACCCGGCGGCCAGCGCAACAACCAGCGGCTGCATGTAGCTGTAGAACGTTTTCATCACCCGATCATCGGTTGGCGAAACGGTCCGAGCCAGTCACAGTTGTGTGTGGCGTACTACGTCGCAGCCGGCCTGTGCTCGCCAGTCGGTGCGCCGCGCGGACCGGCCAGCCGGGTCATGCTGTCAATATTGCCTTTGATCGATTGACTGGCGATCTGGGCTATCGCCGTCGTTGATCCTTTCGTCAACTGACAAGCGCAGATTCATTCGCGTTCACATCCCGCAGCGCTGTTGGCAAATATCGTGAGTACGTCGCCCTGCCAGAGACAGCCGTTTGTCCAGGTGCCGGTGAAGGTGGTCCCGCTGGCGTCCGTTTTGGTGCCGAAACCGTGCGGCCTGCCGTTTTGCCACGCGCCTTCGTACCGGCTACCGGCCACCGATATCATAGTGCCCTGTCCGGTGCGCCGGCCGTTGACAAAATCGCCCTCGTAGCGGGTCCCGTTCGGCGACGTCATAGTTCCGGTTCCCGTGATCATGTTGTCGACAAAGTCGCCCACATACCGCGTGCCGTTTTGCCAGACAAAGGTCCCGCGGCCGGTACGTTTGCCATCGACGAAGGTGCCTTCGTAGCGGTCGCCGTTCGCCCAGACAAATGTCCCGTGGCCGGTGTAGCCGCCGTCGCGTCGGCCAACGTCGCTTGGGTCGTAACGTAAAAGTTCGGGAACAGTGTTGACGAGGGCGACCGAGAGACGGTCCAGATATTGTTGTTGCTCTCCGCTCGCCAGCAGGCCGCCCAAAATATAGAAAACTTTGATCGAAACTTCTTTGCCGGGACCGTCCGCTGGTTGCAGGGTGAAACGTTGACCTTCCTTGTCGCCATAATATGTCCCCTTCACCGTCGCGATCAGATCGACCTTTCCCATTTGATCGAGCGCCGCCACCTCGTCGAAAAGCCCTGTTTTCTTTAAGTCGTCGACCAGGCTGCGCGTGTAGACCGCCGGAAATTTTGGATTCACCACACCGATGCGAATGTTGAAATGGGAGGACTGTAGAAGCCGACGCTCTTCTTCGCTCAACGGCGGGATGTGTTTTAGCCGTTCGGATTTGCTGTAGGCCTTGAAGTCGGCATTGCGGACCCAGCCGACCGGGACAATTCCGCTAACGACCCCAACGATGTTGACCGTGGGAACCAGAAACAGCACGAGCAGAACAAAATAGGCGATCTTGCCACCGATATTGAGGCGCAACGCCGCTCGAACCTGGACGACCAGGGCAACGACGAATGCCAGGAAGAACACGCCCGGCGCATAGAAGAACGCTGCCAACGGCGCCTGATGGGCGCCCGGGCCGCCGATCAGCAACGGCCCCACGAAGGCGAGAACGAAGATCGCAAAAGCAACTCCACACGCTACTACGAGCGCCTTGCCACTAATACTGAGAAAATCGCGCATCGCTTCCCTCCTGGGTATACGAGTGTACCGGAGTGCCGGCCGAGCGCTCGGCGGCATTGGCCCGCCACGCTGGCTTTAATCACATAAAATAAACATCGTTCAATTAATTTAGGGCAAAAATAAACGTTGTTCAATTAAAAAAGTCGCCGCCGAACAAATAAAGTTTCATCCCTGATGTCGTGAAACCGCTCGGCACTCGATACGGACGCAGCGGGCCGGGGCCAGGCCTGCTGTAGCTAGGTTTGCGCTAACCTATCGTCGCTGGCTTGGGGCCGCCGGTCGCCCAGTCGAGCAGCTCGACGGTGTGGACGATCGGCGCGTCGAGCGCATCGGCCAATTGGG
>JBFKGW010000448.1:0-2987 GCA_041633145.1 Alphaproteobacteria bacterium | reverse complement strand
CGCCTCGGCGATCACTTCAGCCGGTCGATCCGAGAAATGGAGTACCATATGGAGCACCACCAGGTCGAACGATCCGTCGACTACCGGCAATTGATACATGTCGGCCTGGCGCAAGCTGAAGTGGGCGTAGCGCTGATCGGCCAAATTGGCACGGGCGACTGCCAGCATCTCGCGCGAGAGATCGATTCCCACCCCGTGTTCCACATGCGGCTCGAGCAGCTGCAGAACCCGGCCGGTGCCGGTGCCGATATCGAGCAGGTGCGTGATCGGCTCCTCCGGCAACAGGTCGATGAGCGCGCCTTCAACTTCCGTTTCGTCGACGTGCAGCGCGCGAATGCGATCCCAACTTGCCGCATTCTCACCGAAATAGCGCTGCGCCCGCTCCGCGCGCTCGTCCTTGATGATTTGCAGACGGCGCAAATCGCTACGAACCGTTGAGTCATCTTCGGGTATTTGTTCGATCAGCGTGTGCAGCAACTTGGCTCTGGGACCCGACGGCGGGATATGAAAGAAAGCCCAGGTGCCTTCCTGAACGCGGTCCAACAAACCCGCTTCGCACAGCAACTTCAGGTGGCGCGAGACGCGCGGCTGACTTTGGCCGAGAATACGGGTCAATTCGCTAACGGTCAGCTCGCCTCGCAAACATAACGCCAAGATACGCAGGCGCGTCGGTTCCGCAGCCGCGCGCAATCCGGTAAGCAATTGATCCATCGAAATCTATCGCCGCGGCTCTCCACCAAGTGCCCACTAAATAGGTACTTAATTATATAACAATATCTTTATATGCAAGCCAAGACAGCAATTTTACAGTCCACCTATCCTTAAGACGTAAGTGGTGTAAATTTGCAACACCTGCGCCATCAAAACGTTTCAGTCCGCAAGCTTGCTAGCGTTTCCGGGGGACCTGTGGTAGCAGGGATAGTGCTTTTGGGTGTTGCAATTTTTCGATTCGTGTCGCGGATTAACTCTCCGTCAACGCGGCGTCGGCAAAGTGCGGCGGCTGAGCAACGGGGCTGAGCGTTCATTGGCGCTATTGCGCCAAGGGTATAAGTGGTTTGAGCAGGGGTGGTTGATGCTGTTCTTCAAGCGCGGATTTAGTCATTTCCTCGCTATTTTGTTGCTGGCGGGGGCATTGACGGCGTGCGCGACCGCGCCCGACGGTTCGATTCAATTGGCATCTTCGCATGGCGACGAGGCGACAGAAGACGACGAAGAATTTGTCAGCGATCCGTTTGAGCTGCCGAATCGGTTCATCTTCGCCTTCAATGTCGGTCTCGATCAGCTTGTCCTGCAACCGGCCGCCGTTACCTATCGCGACCTCTGGCCGGACGAGCTGAAGACGCCGTTCCAAAACTTCATCACCAATCTGTTCATGCCGTTGAGCTTCGTTCACGCGATGCTGCAAGGCGATTTCGAACGGGCGGAAATGGCGGCGGCGCGATTCATCACCGCCATTCCCACGCTGCTGCTGGCCAACACAGATCCCGATAATCCGCCGGTCTTCGAAGATGCCGGGCAAACACTGGGCGTTTGGGGCGCCGGCGACGGTCCTTACATTATGCTGCCGGTCCTGGGACCATCCAATTTGCGCGACACCACGGGTACCGTGGTCGACTTTTTCATCGACCCCCTGGGTATCACGTTGGGTTCGGAGGCGACGATCGGTCGCGGTGTAAGCTCGGCCGTCATCCAGCGCTCAAAAAACATCGAGCAGGTGCGCGATCTGCAGCGCAATTCCGTAGACTATTATGCCGCGGTGCGCAGCCTCTATCGTCAACGGCGCCAGGCGGAAATCAGAAACGGCGACATCGAGCCCACCAGTTTCGGCCCCACGATCGGTTTGGAACTCGACGAGGAACCCGCGCCGAAGCAGCGTTCCGAAGCCCCAACCCAGTAGCCGTCATGCCTACGCGCTGGTGGACAACCGCAATTACCGGTCCCCTGGTGGCGTTGATTATTGCGGTATCACCGGCGCACGCTGAAAGCCATCTGACTGCGTCGACCGATTTCATTCGGGATCTTTCCGACCGCGCCATCCACACCCTAGCGTCCGAAGGCATCACGGTGGAGGCGCGGCGCGATAGGTTTCGCGACTTATTTCGCGAAGGATTTGCCATCAACGGCATCGCGCGTTTCGTGCTCGGCCGCTATTGGCGTGGCGCCTCGGAGGCCGACCGTACCGAATATCTAGCGCTATTCGAAGATGTTATCGTGAACACCTGGGCGGACCGGTTCTCCGAATATTCCGGTCAGAAGTTTACTGTACAGGACGCGGTCAACGCCCCCAGCGCGCACCAGGCCGAGCGCGTCGCCATCGTCCGCAGCACCTTTTTCACCGACCCGCAAACGCCGGTGCGCATCGATTGGCGGGTGGCGAGCCGCGGCGATATTTACAAAATTACCGACGTTTCGGTCGAAGGCATCAGCATGGCTAACACCCAGCGCGATGAGTTCGCGTCGGTGATTCGACAGAATAGCGGCCAAATCAGCGCGCTGTTGGAAGAATTACGCAAAAAACGCGACAGCTGAGCGCGCGTTCGCACCCTGACAACTACTAATCTTGCGGGCGGCCGTCAGGTCGGCAACGGCTTGTACTTGATCCGGTGCGGCTGATCGGCCTCGGCGCCACGGCGGCGCTTGAAGTCGGCCTCGTAAGCCTCGTAATTGCCCTCGAACCACACCACTTCGCTGTCGCCTTCGAAGGCGAGAATGTGGGTGGCAATGCGGTCGAGAAACCAGCGGTCATGGCTGACCACGATGGCGCAGCCGGCAAACTCGAGCAGCGCCTCTTCGAGCGCGCGCAGCGTATCCACATCGAGATCGTTGGTCGGCTCGTCGAGCAGCAAGACGTTGGCGCCCGACTTGAGCATCTTCGCCAGATGGACCCGGTTGCGCTCGCCACCGGATAGCTGGCCCACCTTCTTTTGCTGATCGGGCCCGCGAAAATTGAACCCGGCCACATAGGCCCGGCTCTGCACCGTGCGCTT
>JBFKGW010000447.1:0-2992 GCA_041633145.1 Alphaproteobacteria bacterium | reverse complement strand
GCGGCGGGCGCGAAACTGGCGGTCGATTCCACCGTGGCGACGCCAGTTTTGACTCGCCCTCTGGCGTTGGGCGCCGATTTGGTGATGCATTCGGCGACCAAGTTTCTCAACGGCCACAGCGATGTGCTGGCCGGCGTGCTGGTAACCGCGCGCGACGACGCGTGGTGGCAGCGGATCCACGCGCTGCGTCACCAGAATGGCGGCGTGCTGGGGCCGTTCGAGAGCTGGCTGTTGCTGCGCGGCATGCGCACGCTCTATCTGCGCGTCGGGCGCTCGTGCGAGAGCGCGCTGGCCATCGCCGAACACTTCAAGGGCGACGAGCGCCTCGTCGAGGTTCTATATCCGGGGCTGGCGGATCACCGCGGGCACGCTGTCGCGGCAAAACAGATGTCGGGCGGTTTCGGCGGCGTGCTGTCGATCCGCGTGGCTGGCGGCGCCGACGCGGCGATCGCGGTCGCCAAGGCGGTCAAGCTGTTCGTGCCGGCAACGTCGCTGGGCGGGGTGGAAAGCCTGATCGAGCACCGCGCCACGGCGGAAGGCGCGGAAAGCCCGGTGCCGGCCGATTTGTTGCGGCTGTCGATCGGTATCGAAGATACCGGCGATTTGATCGCCGATCTGGAGCAGGCGCTAGACAGCGCCTGATCGTGATCGGCGTCAGCCGGCGGCGCGCGCCGGTGCGGTTTCGCCATCTTCCTCGGCATCGGGGAAGGGCACGACGGTTTGCCCGTTCAGTTTTGGCAGCAACGCGGCCAGCTCGCGCCGGGCGCGCTCGAGGGCGGCCATTTCGCGGGCGTCGTCGCGATCGAATACCTGAATACAGCTCAATTTAATTTCCACAAGATCGTTCAGCGTTTCGATCGTGCGTTTAGACAAACTCGCCATCTGTATTACTCCCCACAATTCAGCCCCGCGTGAACGGGCTCCGAGGGACGACGATATCGAGCGGTTATTTTAAATTTGGTTAAATTTTTAGCGATCGTTGCCGACACGTTTGGCGGGCAATCCCGATCTCATGTTAAGGAAGCGTAAATTACGTTGGGGTACGGTTGTAGGCGATGGGAAATCGGTCTGCGGTACGCGGACCTAACGAGGACGGTACTATGCCCGATTCCGCTGAAGCGATTGTAAAAACGCCGGTCCGAGGGATCGACGAAATTGCCTCTGAAACCGGAACGCCACCGAAAAACCGCCGCCTGAGCGACAAAGTGCTGGCCGCGTTCAATCATGCCTACGCAGTCGGTGAGATCGATGTGGCCGCCCAACTGCGCGAGATCCTCGCCAAGCTCGAACGCGATCGTGTGGTTGCCCACAGCGAGCGGAAAGCACAACCCGTATCGCTCAGCCATGCCGATCTCTGGGTCGACTTCGTCGAGGCGCGCAACGACTACCGCATGGCGTGCGAGGATGCCTCGCTCGATACCGAAGCGGTCGCGCAGCACTTGGCGCGGATGAAAGATTCCTACCAGCGCTGGAGCGATTTCTAACCATCCGCTGGCCGACGCCACCAATTTTTTCATCTTCGATTAGCGCGCTACATTGACAGGTGTCGCGCGTCTGAGTAACACCTTCGCCCGCATACGTCGTGACGACCCCACTCTCGTGCGGAGGGGTGGCCGAGTGGCTGAAGGCGACGGTTTGCTAAATCGTTAAACGGTTAACGCCGTTTCGAGGGTTCGAATCCCTCTCCCTCCGCCAGATTGTCGCCAAGAGTCACCGTGCGTCAACCGCAGCCCATAGAACAGTAGCGCCTTGCGGTGGAACCTTGCGAAACAGCTCTTTACGGACGGGTAACGCTACCGCACTAGCTTGGCGGGATGAGCGTTTCGGCCAAACCCCAGCCCCGGAACACTGACCGGACCTTAGGTGGCGCTGACGCCTTATCCCGGGCTGCCGAGATGTTGCGCCAGGGCGAACCTGGTAAGTCGGCGGCGCTTTCCCGCGACGTTATCGACCGCCAGCCAGAAAATGCGCACGCCTGGTATCTGCGGGGCCTCGCCTTGCGTGCTATGAAGGATCTTACCGGGGCGCGAGCATGCCTTGAGGCCGCGATCGTTAAGGGTTTTACCGACGCCGTGGCGTATCTCGAGTACGCCCGCACGCTCATCCTCCTCGGCGAGCGGGGAGCCGCCGAAGCGCAGTACCGCAAGGCGCTGGCGGCGCAACCGGATTTGACCGCAGCATGCCGTGAACTCGGCAGTGTGTGCCTCGAGGCAGGACGGCTCGAAGAGGCTGAACAATGGTTCCGCGAGACGGTCCGTCACGATCCCGGTGACGGCATCGGTCGGCGCAATCTTGCTCAAGCGCTGTATCGACTCGACCGCCTCGCTGAGGCGATTGCCACGCTGGACGAGGCAGTTGCCCTAGCACCCGACCAACCGGACCTCCAGGTTATGCTGGCCACCCTGCATGATCTGGAAAATGATTCGCCGGCAGCGCAACGCCACGCCGAGGCTGCGCTCGCGTCGGATCCTGGCAATCCCTCCGGCGCGGTGATATTGGCCAAGCTGGCGCTTCGCCGCGGCGACGCCACCGACGCGCTAGATCGACTCGACTCAATCGATACCGCCCGGATGTCGGCGGCACAGCAGGTGACCTGCCATACCGAACGTGGCCGGGCCCTCGATCGACTGGGCCGCTACGAAGAAGCGTTCGCGGCGTACCGGCAATCTCGCGAGCGACTGTTTCGTCTGCAAAGAGACATGCCGGCACAGGACTTCGCAACGCGCACGGCGCGCATGTCAGCGGTGGAAAACGGGCTGAGCCGCGAGCGCTGGGAACGGATCGCGCTTCGCAACGCCAGTGCGGACGGCACCCCGCAGCCTATCTTCGTGCTTGGCTTCATGCGTTCCGGAACGACGCTGATCGAGCGTATTCTCGGCGCACATCCGGAAATCGCGCCGCTGGGCGAATTGACACTGATGGCCGACGCCAGCGACGAACTGATGGCGGGACTGAGCGGCGGGTTCCCGGCCGGCCTATTCTCCTTGGATGC
>JBFKGW010000446.1:0-2999 GCA_041633145.1 Alphaproteobacteria bacterium | reverse complement strand
TGTTGAAGCGAACCTTTTCGGCGATCGCGTCGAATGCCGCCGCCTGGCTAGCGCCGGCATACTCCATGGCGGCGCAGATCACGCCACCGGCGTTGGCGATGAAGTCGGGCAAACATAGGACGCCGCGTTCGTGCAGGCGCCGTTCCGCACCCTCGGTAACCGGAATATTGGCGCCCTCGGCGACCAGACGGGTTTGCAGCCGCTCGACGTTATCCTCGTTAACCACATCGGGCCGTGCCGCCGGCACCCAGATATCGCAGGCGACATCGATGATCGCGTCGCGGTCGCGCGCTTCGCCGCAACCGGCGTCGGTCACACTGCCACCGGCCTGCTTGGCCGCATCGAGTTTGGCGAGGTCGAGCCCCGCCGCATTGACGATCGTGCCGCGGGAATCGCTGGCAGCGACGATGATGGCGCCGCGCTCGGCGAGGAACCGCGCGCTATGCCGGCCAACCGCGCCATAGCCCTGGATCGCGACCGTGGCACCGGCGAGCTCGAAACCGGCGTCCGGCAGCGCCGCCTCGATCGCGTTCACGACACCCCAGCCGGTGGCGCCGAGCTCGTCCAGTGGTATGCCGCCGACTTCGCGTGGCAGGCCGACCGAGCGGCCGATCTCATCCTTCACCCAGGCCATGCACAGTTCGTCGGTTCCCATGTCGGGGCCGAAGATGTAATCCGCCTCGTTGCGCAGGGCGTAGGCGAAGCCGCGCACCAGCTGTTCCTTATCCGCATCACCGATGTGCGGCTCGCCGAACAGCACCGACTTGCCGCCACCGTGGGGCAGGCCAGCAGCTGCACTCTTCAAGGTCATCGCGCGGGCCAATCGAAAACACTCGTCGAGCGAGACGTCGGGCGCCAGGCGCAGTCCGCCAATCGACGGCCCGGCGGCAACATTGTCGACGACCAGGATGCCTTTAAGGCCAATTTCCGGCTCGTACACATGAATGACCTTGGCCGGGCCGAATTCGTCGTAAAATTCAAACACTTCCGTCATCGTGGCTTACCGGTCCCTGTTATTTTGATGACACCGTAAACAGACCAGGAAAATCGGCGCAGAACCTTGACTTGTCTCAATGGCCAAATCGCCGGGAATTGCGCCGGTTTCCGCACATTCAACTGATATATGTCATGGAGACGCTTGCTCAATTAGGGCGAAATAAAATTTAAAGTAGACGCCAAACCGCATCCTAACGGGGAACAGACATGCGCGACGCTGCGATTGTGGAGATCGGAATCCGCGAGATCGCCACCTATTGTGAGTTTGCCGATTTCGCCTATTCGAATATCGACCGAAGCGGAGAGCAGGATACGCCGCAGACCTTTTTCCATATCCATGCCTTTCTCGGCCATTGCGCCGCGGCGGCGCGGCTGGTCTGGTCGGAGGAGTTCGCCGCGCACGCCGATGGCCGATCCCTCGCCCAACTATTGGATGTGCCGCGCGATTACCGCAGCCATCAAGACAGCGTGCGCGAGATGATCGAAAGCTACGACCGCCGCCTTGCCCAAGGCCTGGCGCTACGCGGCGAGGTCGGCAAAATTCTCGACCGCAATATCGGCGACCGTGACGCCTTCGAAGAGGAATTCAGCATTTTCCTGCGCCACTACGACCCGACCGTGCACGTGCTCACCGAGATGGAAGAAGAGATCGATCTGCAACGTCTGCATAACGAAATCGCCGATATTCAAGCGCGCGCCACGGCCTGGCTGGCGGCCAATGCGGTGCTGGAAGACCGTCCCGCCGAAGTCGTTGTGCCGTCTGGCGAACGGAGCCAGTAAACCCGACGCGCTGACGTGATCGGTGCTATTCGTAAGGAGAGCCGGCCGCCGTTAATCTAGGTCAATGCCCGGCGCACCACGCACCGGCAAATTATTATCCAGTTCGCCGGGGGCACCGATAGCGTTGTGGTGCTAGCGGCGGAACGGTCAGTAATGGATGATGCGCCATGTTAGAGATAAGCCCTGAAAAAGTTTGCTGGCTCGTGGTGAAAGCACGCGCCTTCGACGAGGATATGCCCAACGTCGATGAGGACGATCCCAACGACCCGATCATGCAGGAGTTGGTCGAGTTCATAAACTCGCTGACCATCGCCGAACAGATCCACTTGGTTGCCCTTACGTGGCTCGGACGCGGCACCTTCGACAAGGAGGAATGGGAGAGCGCCGTGAGCGAAGCGCGCGATGCCCATAATCAACACACCGCGCGCTATCTGTTGGGCATTCCAAAACTGGGCGATTATTTGGAGGAGGGCCTGACGCAGCTCGGCTTCTACTGCGAAGAATTCGAGATGAACCGATTGTGAGCCCACCGCCGGACTCGTCAACCGATGCGCACTGGGAGCATTTCCCCCACGAAGCCGATATTGGCGTGCGCGGTATTGGGCCGCGCCTGGAAGACGCCTTCTGTCAAGCCGCCCTTGCCCTGACGGCTGCGGTGACCGATCCCGATGTGGTCGAAGCAACCACGCCGGTGGCGATCGAGGCCAATGCCGACGATGCCGAGGATCTTTTGTACGATTGGCTCAATAACCTTGTATTCGAAATGGCCACACGCGACATGCTGTTCAGCCGCTTCGACATGGCGATTGACGGCGGACGGCTGATCGCCACCGCTTGGGGCGAACCGGTCTCGGTCGAGCGCCACCAGCCGGCGGTCGAGGTCAAAGGCGCGACTTATACCGGCCTGCGCGTAATCGAAGCGGAGAACGGCAGCTGGATCGCCGAGTGCGTCATCGACGTCTGAGTAACGGAGAAGCTTGATGGATACGGCGCGTTTCACCCGCCGCTCGCCTACCCGGTGGGAAATCGAACCGACCGGCAATATGCGCGTGCCCGGCGTGATCTACGCCAGCGCCGAGTTGATCGGCGAGATGGATGACAAGGTCTACGAGCAGGTCACCAATGTGGCGACGCTGCCGGGAATCGTGCAGGCGTCCTACGCCATGCCCGATGCGCACTGGGGTTACGGCTTCCCGATTGGCGGGGTGGCCGCGTTCGATCCC
>JBFKGW010000445.1:0-2999 GCA_041633145.1 Alphaproteobacteria bacterium | reverse complement strand
GGCGGTGAAATGCGATTGTGGGTCTGCTAGAGGCGGTTGCTTCCCGCCGGTTCGAAGTGCGTAACTTCGATCGAACGCTGCTCAAGCCATTGGCGCGCCTGGTCGTCCGAAGCGCTGATTTGATCGCGGGTCAGCTTCGCGGCGACCATCTCGAGGAGGGCGGCGGCGCGCTGATCGCCCTGATAGGCGGACACGCTGAGCCAAAAGTACGATTGGGCGAAATCGACATCGATGCCCCGGCCTTCGAAGTACAAGGCGCCGAGATGGAATTGGGCACTGCGGTTGCCGGATTCGGCGAGCGCCGCCCAGATGCCATACGCGCGCTGGTAGTCCGCGGCATTGTAGGCGGCAGCGCCATCGCGCAGGCTGGCACTAGAAGTCGCTGTGCGCGTCGCGACCGGCGGCTCCGGTTGGTGCACCGATTGGCGCGAGGGTTGGAACGCGTTGTCATCGCGCACGATTTGGTGGGGCGGCTGGGCCACTTCTGGCGCAATCTCGGTTGGCGCGGCCGGCACGCCGTCAAACTCCCACAGGGCGCTGTGCGCAGGCGAGGCCGAGACAGTTGCGATTTGGGCGATCGGCGCAGGATTTATGCGTAGCGGGGCCGTGTCGACCGGCTCCAACGCAGTGCTGTCCGCGGGCGCTGCCGCGCCCTGCTCGACGACGGGGTCACCGAAGCCCAATGGGTCGGGTTCTCCGATTTGCGCGGCGGCTTGGCGGTCTGCGAAGGCTTGCTCGAACTGTGGGGGCGCCACCTGGAAGAGCTCCGCGGTCTCCTGTGAAACGTCCAATGCGTAGGTTTCATAATCGATATCCCATTCTGCGGCCGCGACGACGGCGTTTGCCGGTTCGCCAATCAGTTCAGCCATGGCCTGATAGGTCGCCGCGAGATTGCGGCTGAGTTCTGCGATTTCCTGCTGCAGCGCCGAGCGCTCCGCCTCGCGACGGACGCGTTCTTCTTCGATCTGCGCAATCTGGTTATTGAGTTCCTGGCGCGCGGCGTATTGCGGCTGCACCCGTTCCAGCACCTTTTCGATGCTGGTCGGTTCCGAGCGCAGCGGCGTCAGCGCCTCGAATGCCGGCAGCCGGCGATCGTTGCCTGTCGTGTCGCCCGGCTTCAGGTCGCCCGCCAGCGAATCGAGTTCCTGCTGGGCGCTCGCCAGGCGGTCGGCGAGCAGCTTGATGTCTTCGCGGAACGCCGCGAGCCGGCTTTCCTTGCTGCTCTGTGCCGCATCGGCACGCGCCCGTTCGGCTGCCAATTGCTCGCGCAGCGCCGAATCGCGCGATTGTACGGCCGCCAATTCTTCCTTGAGGACGGCGACTTCAGCGGCGCGCGTTTCCAGCTGCCCTTCGGTTTTTTTCTGTTGTGCCTGCGCTTTTTCTTTTTCTTCGGTGAGTTGCTGCCGCAACGCCGAATCCTGCGCCTTCACATTCGATAGCTGGCGTTCCAGCTTCTTCACTTTTTCCTGCAGCGCGGCTTGCTCGGCCCGATAGCGGTCGCGTTCCGTGTTGGCCTTGCTCAGCTCGGATTCGAGGCGCTGGCGCACTGCGGGATCAGCCGGCGGGGCGGCATTACTGGTCGGTGCAGGCGTTAGCTCAGGGGTGGCCGGCGCGACCGGTTCCGGTACCGGCGCGGCATCGTTGGGGGCGGCGGCGACTTCGGGCGCTGTTGGGTTCAGGCGGGCGACGTTTTGTATATGCTGCTGTGCCGGCGATGGCGCCTGGAGGAGCGCGTTGATCCGCGCCCGCAATCGCTCGTCGGCCTTGGCGGCACTGGAAATCGCCCGGTATTGATCGTCCGTGAAACCCGCACCGCTGATGGCGCCGTGCATTCGCTCCAGCATTTCCTTGTACAGGAGATCGGCTTTTTCTTTCGCGTCGGCGATCTCGGCGGCACGGATGCGCGGGAAATAGCGACCGCGCAGCGCCAAGACCGCGGCCGCGGCGCCGGCGAAGGCGCGCAAGGTCTGGTCGTCATAGCGCACCTCGGCTTCGAGGCTGCTGACTTGAGTGCCGCTGGCTGATTGACCATACGCGGGCTGCGCTGCAAAAACGCCGGCCGAGACCAACGTCGCACAGGCGAGCGATATCGCCAGACGATTGATTCTGGGAATCGTACTGCTTTGAGCCATTTGCCGGGTTCGCACTACACCCTCGCGACTGGTCGTTTGTTGGGCACTCGGCACGCGCGGACGCTGCAACCGATTGATCGGACGACAGGCTGGCGGGCCGCCCAACATGGAATACGCCTAAGCTGCAAAGGAACCGTATTGGGATTTACAATTCGTTAAGCGCGCCCGCCGGCGACGGCAGCATCGAATCAAAAATAATCTTTGTGGGCGTGCGCGTTAGCCGTGATTGTGGCGGAACCATTCGGCGTTCGCTGCATCGGTTGCGGATATGTTTAATTAAAGCAACAATTTGTGCGGTCGCGCGCGAGCGGCCCCAAACACCATAATCGGGGGAGGAACGGCTTTGTTAATCGTCGATTCACAGGTTCATATCTGGGAAAACGTCATGCTGCCGGAGTGGCACCGGCAGGTGGAAACCTTCTCGAAGGACGATCTGCTGGCCGAGATGGCGGACGCCGGCGTCGATGCGGTGTTGTTGCATCCGCCGGGCGCGGTCGCAGGCGGCAACGAGCTGGCGCTCGCCGCGGCGGCGGCGCATCCCGACAAATTTGCCGTGCTGGGCCATGTGCCGCCGGATACGCCCGAGGAAAGCCGCGCCTTGCTGGAAGAGCGCCTCGAGCAGCCTGGATATCTCGGTCTGCGCTATATCTTCACATTGCCGGGACGGGAGAACTGGCCGACCGACGGCACCATGAACTGGATCTACGATACCCTGGAAGAAAAGGGCCTGCCGCTGGGCCTGCTCGCACACAGCTTCCTGCCGACCGTCGGCGAGGTCGCCGAGCGCCATCCCGGCCTGCGGCTGTTGATCGACCATTTGGGCGCGTCGCCGCACGAAAAAGACGACAAGGCCTTCGAGACGCTGCC
>JBFKGW010000444.1:0-3003 GCA_041633145.1 Alphaproteobacteria bacterium | reverse complement strand
TGTGCTGACCGCCGCTGAACATGTCCCACACCCGGTGGTTATAGACCGGGCAGAGGTTGCCGAGCCCGGCGGTCCGCAACGATTCGGGCGCCGCGGTCAGCGCTTGGCGTTCGGGTTCGGCGATATGAACGCGTACCGCCACCGCCTTCGGCTCGGCCTGGACATCGGCGACCCGCCAGCCGGGCGTGGCGGTGGCCTCGCGGTAGTAATCGGCGAGGCGCTGCGCGGCGTGTTCCAGCCGCGACGGCACTTTCGCGCTTTCGTCGCCACCCAGCCAGCCGAAACGCAGCGCGACCAAGAAGGTAATTGCGGCGATGAACAGAACGTTGATCCGCATGTTTAACGCCGGCTCCTTATCCGGCCGCTATCATAATCTAATCGGCCGTTACCGAGACGCGGTTGCCGTTCAATTAACCGTCATCGCCGACGCCGCCATGCCCCGCCACATGGCCCGCCAACGAGGCCTCAAGGAATCGGTCGAGGTCGCCGTCGAGCACCGCCTGGGTATTGCCCGTCTCCACCTCGGTGCGCAGATCCTTCACCATCTGGTAGGGGTGCAGAACGTAGGAGCGGATTTGATGACCCCAGCCGATGTCGGTCTTCTCGCTCTGCTGCGCTTCCGCTTCGGCCTCGCGCTTCTGCAGTTCGTGCTCGTAGAGACGCGCACGCAGCATCGCCATCGCGGTCGCGCGATTACGGTGCTGCGAGCGGTCGTTTTGGCACTGCACGACGATCCCGGTCGGCAAATGGGTCAGCCGCACGGCGCTGTCGGTTTTGTTGACGTGCTGGCCGCCGGCCCCCGAGGCGCGGTAGGTGTCGACCCGCAAATCCTTGTCCTCGATCTCGATTTCGATCGATTCGTCGATCACCGGATAGACCCAGACCGATGCGAAACTGGTGTGGCGGCGCGATTGGCTGTCGAACGGCGAGATGCGGACCAGGCGGTGGACGCCGGATTCGGTCTTCAGCCAGCCATAGGCGTTTATACCGACGACCCTGAACGCCGCCGATTTGAGCCCCGCTTCCTCGCCGGCGCTTTCTTCGATCCACTCGACCTTGTAGTCGTGGTTTTCCGCCCAGCGCACATACATGCGCACGAGCATTTCCGCCCAGTCCTGGGATTCCGTGCCACCCGCCCCGGCGTTGATCTCGACATAGCAGTCGTTGCCGTCGGCTTCGCCCGACAACAGGCTTTCCAGCTCCATCTTTTCGGCTATCGGGCCGAGCGCCTCGATTGCCGCTTCGGCTTCGGCGACCACTTCGTTATCGTCTTCCGCTTCGCCCAGTTCGACCAGGCTGACCGAATCTTCCAGCTCGGTTTCGATCTCGCGCACCCGGTTGATCGATTTTTCCAACTGGGTGCGGTCGCGCATGACTTTTTGCGCGCGTTCCTGATCCGACCAAAGATCGGGATCCTCGGCGAGCTGGTTCAGCTCCTCCAGGCGTTCGAGCGACCGTTCCCAGTCAAAGATGCCTCCGCATGAGGGAGAGCGACTGGCGGATCGTTTCGACGAGTTGGGCGGTCTCGGCACGCATGCTTGGCGTCTCTAGCTTCAGATAAGTTCGGGGCCGGGAAATTATTCGGCGGCAAGCCTACAAATCTCGCCGATTCCGTCAATACGGATCACCGACGATAGTTATGAAAATGGGTTCTGTGTCGGGTCAGTAAATACCGCGCGCCGGATTGGCCGATTGTCCCGGCGGCCGGTAGCCGCCATCGACCACAGGGCCCAGCTCGGTCGGCTCGGTGCCGGGCTTGAAGGCTTCGAGAATGACGCGCTTGTCGCCGCGTTGCGCGACCACGCCGGTTTCCGCGTTCACCCGCACCAGGCGAATGCCTTGCGGCACACGGAACGGAATAGCCGGCCGGCCGTCCAGCGCGGCGGCCATGAAATCGCGGAATACCGGCGCCGTGACCGAAGAGCCGGTTTCCTTCGGGCCAAGCGTTTTCGGCTCGTCGAAGCCGACGAATACGCCGACGGCAAGATCGGGCGAGAAGCCGATGAACCAGGTATCGAGTGATTCATTCGTGGTGCCGGTCTTGCCAGCCAGCGGTTTACCGACCGCGCGGATGCGCACACCAGTGCCGCGATCGACCACGCCCTGCAGCATCGACACCATCTGATAGGCCGTGCCCGGCTGCAGCACCCGGGCCCGCAAATCGGGCGGTTGCGGCGGTTGCTGGCCTTGCCACACCACCTCGCGGCAGCCTTCGCACGGCCGCTCGTCATGGCGGAATACCGTCTTGCCAGTACGGTCCTGGATGCGGTCGATCAGGGTTGGGGTGATTTCCTTGCCGCCATTGACGATCATCGCATAGGCGGTCACCAATCGCAGCAGCGTAGTCTCGCCAGCGCCGATCGACATGCTAAGTTGGCGGGGAATGTTATCCATCACGCGCAAGTTCTCGGCGTATTGGGCAACTTTCTCGATACCGACCGTCTGCGCCAGCCGCACCGTCATCAGGTTGCGCGATTTCTCGATGCCGAGGCGCATCGGGCTCGGCCCATAGAATTTCTTGGTGTAGTTGGCGGGCTTCCATTTGCCCAGTCCCGGACCCTGGTCGATCACGAAGGGCGCGTCGAGCACCAGGGTCGACGGCGTGAACCCGCTGTCCAGCGCCGCCAAATAAACAAACGGCTTGAACGCCGAGCCCGGTTGCCGCCAAGCCTGCGTCGCCCGGTTGAACTCGCTGTCGGCGAAATCGAGACCGCCGGTCATCGCCAAGACGCGCCCGGTGTGGGGGTCGAGCGCAACGATCGCGCCGTTGATATCGGGGATTTGCCGTAAGCCCCAGGTATCGGCGAGGTAAGGTTCGCCCTCGCTGTCGACCGTCACCGGTTCGACCAGCACGACATCGGCGACTGCCAATACCTGCGACACCTTTTTAACGCTGGGTCCGAGTTTTTGCCCCTCGAGCCAAGCCCTTGCCCAACGGACCTCGGATAGTGGTATCCGCCCCTTGCGCCCGTCGGCAAATCCGATAACCGCCTCTTTCTCGGC
>JBFKGW010000443.1:0-3005 GCA_041633145.1 Alphaproteobacteria bacterium | reverse complement strand
CTGCGAGGCGAAGCCCATCTCGTGGGTGACCACCAGCATGGTCATACCCGATTCCGCCAGATCGACCATCACGTCGAGCACTTCCTTGATCATTTCCGGATCGAGCGCCGAGGTCGGCTCGTCGAATAGCATGATGTTGGGACGCATGCACAACGAGCGGGCGATGGCTACGCGCTGCTGCTGGCCGCCCGACAATTGCCCAGGATATTTCATCGCCTGCTCGGGGATCTTGACCCGCTCGAGCAGCTCCATGGCGATCGCCTCGGCTTCCGTCTTGGGCGTCTTGCGCACCCAGATCGGCGCCAGGGTGCAGTTTTCTAAAACCGTGAGGTGGGGAAACAGATTGAACGACTGGAACACCATGCCGACTTCGCGGCGGATCGCGTCGATGTTCTTGAGATCGTGGGTCAGCTCGGTGCCGTCGACGACGATGTGGCCTTCTTGGTGTTCCTCCAGCCGGTTGATGCAGCGGATCAGGGTCGATTTACCGCTGCCCGACGGCCCGCAAATGACGATACGCTCGCTCCGCGCCACCGTCAGGTTGATATCGCGCAACACATGGAACGGTCCGAACCACTTGTTGAGGCCGGTAATCTCGATGACCGGCGCGCCGGGTTCGGCGCCTGTCGCCGTGTTGGGTGTGGTGTCTGCAATCGACATAGCGGCCTCGCCTTAACGTCGTGTTGTGTCGAGCTTGCGCTCGAGGTGGATCGAATACCGCGACATGGAAAAGCACACGGTGAAGAAAAACAGCGCAACCACCACATAGGTCTCCGACGACAGGCCGAGCCAATCGGGGTTCGACACCATGGCGTTGGCGATGCCGAGAATATCGAACAGGCCGATGATGATGACCAGGGTGGTGTCCTTGAACAGGCCGATGAAGGTGTTGACGATGCCGGGGATCGAAATTTTCAGCGCCTGCGGCAGGATAATCAGCCGCATCATTTGCCAATAGCCGAGCCCCATCGCCTGGGCGGCCTCGTACTGGCCCTTGGGGATCGCCTGCAGGCCGCCGCGAATGACCTCGGCCATGTAGGCCGATGCGAACGCCGTCACCATGACGATGACGCGGATCACTGCGTCGAGCGCAACATCGGGCGGCAGGAAAATCGGCAAGATGATGTTGGAGACGAACAACAGGGTAATTAGCGGCACGCCGCGCACTGACTCGATGAAGACGACCGAGAAGATGCGGATAATCGGCAGGCGCGATTGCCGGCCCAGCGCCAACACGATGCCGAATGGCAACGACAAGACGATACCGGCGAGACCGACCGTCAGGTTCAGCATGAAGCCGCCGAACTTGTTGGTGGGCACTACGGTCAGACCGAGGCCGCCGGCCAGCAGGATCGTCGCGATTACCGGATAGGCCAGCGAGAACCAGCGCAGATAGCGGGTGCCGGGCACATTGTCGAACAGCCATGGCGCCAGTGCGGGAATCAGCAGCACCACCGCCAGGTTGACCCGCCAGGTCTGGTCGGCCGGATAAAAGCCGTAGAGGAACTGCTGGATGCGCTGGTCGAGCCAGGCCCAGCAAGCGCCGTCGCTGGTGCAAGCGAACCGGTCGGTGCCGCTGACGTGGGCACTGATGAAGGCCCAGTCGATGAGCCCCGTGATCACCACCCACGCAATATAGATCGCGATCAATGTCACCAGGCTGTTGAACCAGCTCGAGAACAGGTTGGTGCGTAGCCAACCAATAACCCCGACGGTGGTCGCTGGGGCCGCGCGTTGCGGCAACAGTTCCGCCTGCTGGCGATGGAACGGCTGGTCGGTCATCGTTCCACCAGCGCGATGCGTTTGTTGTACCAGTTCATATAGCCCGAGGTGAGCAGGCTCAGGCTCAGATAGACCGCCATCCAGATGCCGACGACCTCAAGCGCCTGGCCACTCTGGTTGAGAATGGTGCCGCCGATCGACACCAGATCCTGGTACCCAATGGCGATGGCCAGCGACGAATTCTTGGTCAAGTTGAGATACTGGCTGGTCAGCGGTGGAATAATCACGCGCAGCGCTTGGGGAATGATGATCATCCGCATGGTCTGATTGGGCCGCAGGCCCAGCGCGAACGCCGCCTCGGTTTGCCCCTTGCTGACCGCGAGGATGCCGGCGCGCACATTTTCCGAGATAAACGCTCCGGTGTAAGTCGACAGCGCGAACCATAGCGCGATCAATTCGGGCGTTACGTTGAAACCGCCGCGGAAATTAAACCGTCTCAACTCGGGCACATCCCACGACAGCGGTTGGCCGAGAATGAAATGGACAACAATCGGCAGGCCAACGATCAGAGCGAGACCGGTCCAAAACATCGGGAAAGTCTGGCCCGTTTCATCCTGGCGGCGCCGGGCCCATCTGCCGATGATGTAGGTCGCGATTATGCCGGCGATGAAGGCGACGAACACCCACACGAAGCCGGATTCGAGCACCGGCGAGGGCATGCGCATCCCGCGATTGTTGAGAAACATTACGCCACCGACCGACAGACTATCGCGCACTTTCGGTAGCTCGGTGAGGATCGCCCACCAGAAGATAATCTGCAGCAGCACCGGCACGTTGCGGGTGAACTCGACATAGGTCGTCACCAGGCGGCTCAAAATCCAGTTATGCGACAGCCGCATTACGCCGGCGGTGAAGCCGATCAGCGTCGCCGCGACAATGCCCATGGCGGACACCAGAATGGTATTCAGCAATCCAACGATTAGGGCGCGGCCGAATGTCGACTGCGAGGTATATTCGATCAGTCGCTGGTTGATGTCGAAAAAGGCGGGGTCGTTAAGGAATCCGTAACCCGATGCCAGCCCGGCCCGTTGCAGATTGGCGATCGTGTTCGACACGATGAAGGCGATGAATATCGCCAGGCCGAGAACCACCAGCAGCTGAAAAATAATCCCGCGCGAACGCTCATCCGTCCACAGCCGCCGGACTTCCAGCCGGCCTGTTTCGGTGGTTAGGGTTGTGGTTGCCACAACTAATTATCTCTAAGCAATTTCAGGACGCAAAGG
>JBFKGW010000442.1:0-3008 GCA_041633145.1 Alphaproteobacteria bacterium | reverse complement strand
GAGGGAATAAAATTAACCGATAGTGCCTATCCACCGATCCTATAAGCGCTGCTGCACCGGAAACTTTTTCAGCAACCAATGCCTGACGATCTTTTTATCAATTTACCGAACTAAAAACAGCGGCCCTATCGAGCCGCTGTTTCCAGAAATAACCGAGTATTCAATCGAATTTGGCCAATCGGCGTCAGGGCAGTCTGGTAATTTTGATCGCCGCGACCGGATTTTTCCAATCATATTCGACCGGCTTCAATTGCCCGACACCGAAAATGCCGGGATGGATGTGGACATAACCTTCGCCATCGCCCGCATTGGTTCCAGCATCTTTGCTGTTCCCCTGATTGGTCAGCGGCACATCACCGGAGGCTTCGTTATTTTCTTCGCTGCCGGCGTCATAGGCCGGCGCGTAAACGGTAATGGAACCGCTGTCTGGCAACTTTACGCCGCGCACGCCATAGAACCCGTCATTGGTGGCGATCAGCATCGCCACCGCGCTCATATATTCCTCGTCCGTGGTTACCTGGACCGTGGCGGTTTCGAACGGCGCCGTGAGCGGAAAATTGGCACCGGCGACAATTGCGGTATCGAAACTTCCGGAATGCAAAGTATCGAGAGGGCCAGGATCGCCGGTTTCGGCCAAAGCCGCGAGTTCAAACGACGGCGCGCCCCCCGGCGCAAACAGGGAAAAAGCATCGTCGTGAAATATCAGGAAGTTCGGCGCGAAGGGCTGACTATGGGTCGCGTTGGTGATCTCAATTTCATAGTCAGCCGCCGTCGCGGTTTGGCTGAAACCCAACGATGCACCAGCGACCAAAGAGGCGGCCGCAGCCACCGATAGTAGTGTTTTGTTCATGTGAAAATCTCCGTTCTTCCGCGCTGACAGAAGCGCTTGTTTGGTTTGTTATTTGCGTCTCGCAAACAGCCGGAGCTTCCCTCGGAAATTTCACATAAATGTCACAGCGTCTTCACGGAGTAGCGGCACAGCGTCAAAAGATATTGACGACAAGTAAGCGGACTAATTGGGAATTTTCCTACTGCTTCGGTGTTCACCGTTTGTCGCGGCCGCTGTCTGGCTGCACCGTCGTGAGTTGTGGTAACGGGCAAAATGTCTCGACAAGTTCTGGTTTTTGAAGACGACGCCGAACAGGCGGAACTCATTTCTCGCGTGTTGGGTCAGCTTGGCTACAGCGTTAAGGTTACCGCGGACGCCGGCCCGCCAGAATTCCGCCATGCATCGGTCGATTTGTTCATCGTCGATATCGATCTGCCGACCATTGACGGCATCGAATACTGCCGCAAGCTTCGGCAAGGTGGGGTTCATAGGCCCGTCGTCTTACTGGCAAGTGTGGCGTCGGAAGACGACGCGTTGTTAGGCCTCGAAATCGGCGCCGATGACTATTTGGTGAAACCCGTCGCCACGTCCGAACTTCGCGCGCGGGTGAAAGCGGTCATGCGCCGGTTCGATCAATCCCACTCAATAAGCGCCGACGATGAATTTGCGGTCGGTTCGCTCACCATCGATCCGTCTCGGCGTCGCGTGAAAGTGTCCGGCAGCGCCGTCGATCTCACGGCCAAAGAGTTCGATCTCTTGAGCCATTTCATCCGCCATCGCGGCCACGTTTACACGCGCGGCCAGCTGCTCGACGCCGTCTGGGGACGCGAAAGTCACCGCTACGAACACACGGTCGATTCCCATATCAACCGATTGCGCGCCAAGATCGAGCAGGACCCGGCACACCCGCAGTTTCTGCTAACGGTCTGGGGTCTGGGTTATAAATTCAACGACGAGTTGGACGCCTAGCGCCGGACCGAGAACCAGCGCTTCAGACCCGCGATTTTTCCCTCATTTAGACCGCGCCAGCGAGACATCGGCGCGCCGCACTTGCTATGGTCGGTCCATAACACGATCGGTAGGGAGGACGCGATATGGCTATCGAGGTCGCCAAGGTCGAACTGAAGAGCGTCAGCGATGCGTCCGGCATGGCGGCGTGCATCGATGGCGGACAGTTCGCCGCCGACGAGGTCGTCGCGGTGATCGGCAAGACCGAAGGCAATGGCGGGGTCAACGACTTTACCCGTATCCTCGCCGATCAGGCGTTCCGCGCCGCGCTGACCGAACGCGGCAGCCGCAGCGACGAAGAACTGGCGCAGATCCCCATGGTGTGGTCGGGCGGCTGCGACGGCGTCATCACGCCGCACGCCACGGTGTTCGCGCAGACCGACGAGAGCGGCCCCGCCGACCAGGCGCGCCTCGTCATCGGCACCGCGATGAGCGCCGAATTGTTGCCCGAAGATATCGGCCGGCCGGCGATGGTCGAAAAGGTCGCCGACAGTGTTCGCGCGGCGATGGCCGACGCCGGCATCGACGATCCGGCCGACGTTCACTACGTGCAGACCAAGACGCCGCTCTTGACCATCGACGGCGTCGCCGACGCGGCCAGTCGCGGCCAGACGGTGGCCTGCGAAGTGCACAATTCGATGGGCGTCTCGAACGGCACCACGGCGCTGGGCATCGGCGTCGCGCTCGGCGAGATCGCCATGCCGGCGGCCCAACAGATCTGCAAGGACCTCGATCTATATTCAGCCGTCGCCTCGTGTTCGGCGGGCGTCGAGCTCACCCAGGCGCAGATCGTGCTGCTCGGCAACCGGGCCGGCGCCGGCGGGCGGTATGCGATCGGCCACAGCGTGATGAAGGATGCGTTAGACATCGACGGCATCTACGACGGTATTCGCAGCGCCGGCCTCGAGCTGCCCGAACGGCCGCGGGCCGCAGATCTCGGCGACCGGCTGGTCAACGTGTTCATCAAATGCGAGGCCGACCATCGCGGCCAGTTGCGCGGCCGCCGCCAGATCATGCTCGACGATTCCGACGTTCATCATCACCGCCACGCCAAGGCGGCGGTTGGCGGGGTCGCCGCCGCGGCGATCGGCGACCCGGCGGTGTTCGTGTCGGTCGATGCGATGCACCAGGGCCCCCACGGCGGCGGCCCGGTGATCGCCATCGTCGACCT
>JBFKGW010000441.1:0-3016 GCA_041633145.1 Alphaproteobacteria bacterium | reverse complement strand
TTTCGATTGCGCGGACGTTGCCGGCGACAAGCACTAAGGCCCGAGCCCGGCATGACCATGGATGCTCGGGTCAAGCCCGAGCATGACGATTGGGGAGTGCTATCGATGGCGGCACGCGCCCGCCGCGCTAGGCGGTTTCGGACTCTTTCGCGCCGATTGGCCGGTGTCCGCCATAGGGGACCTGGTCGCCGGCAGCGCCAGCGGCCTTGCGGCTGCGCACCGACGCCGCGTCGAGCGCCGGCGCCCCGACCGGCTTGTCGCCCTTGATGGTGACCCGCTCCATCTTGCGGCGCTGCGGGTAATAATCGTGGATGGCGTAGTGCTGCACCGCGCGATTGTCCCAGAACACCAGCGTGTTGGGCCGCCACTGGTGGCGGATCTGATACTCCGGCACCACCGCCTGGCGAAAGAGCTGGTCGAGCAGCGCGCGGCTTTCGCTCTCGTCCATTCCTTCGATGGCGACGGTAAACTGCGGATTGACGAACAAGACCTTGCGGCCCGACACCGGATGCAACCGCACCACCGGATGGAGCACCGGCGGATAGCGCTCTTCGTAGTCGCGCAAGGTGCGGCGGCCTTCGGCGTCGCGGGAAAACAATTGCCGGAACGGCTTGAAGTCGTGCACCGCCTGCAGTCCGCAAATAAATTGCTGCATGCGATCGCTGAGGCCTTCGAAGGCGGCCGACATGCTGGCGAACATGGTGTCGCCGCCGACCTCCGGCACGATCAGGGCACGCAGCATGGTGCCCATCGGCGGCTCAGCCCGGAAAGTCTCGTCGCTGTGCCAGACGTCGGTGCCCCAGGGCGGGTTGTCGGCGTCGTTGTCGAACACGATCAGTTCGGGCGCCTCTTCGTCGCGCGGCGAGAAGGGATGCACGGTCAGCTCGCCGAAGCGCCGCCCGAACGCCATCTGCTGTTCCGCGGTAATCTCCTGATCGCGAAAGATCAGCACCTCGTATTCGGCGAGCGCGGCATTGATGGCGTCAAACTGCGCATCGTCGAGCGGCTGCGCGAGATCGATGCCGCTGACCTCGGCGCCCAGACTGGCGCCGACGCGCTTCACTTTGAATGACGTCTTTTGCCGTTGAATCATCGAGCCTAGTGCTTGCTGTCACCCTTCGGCAAATAACGCTAGATGACACCGCGAGAGTGTCAAGCCTGGCGCAGCGCCTCTTTGGAGAACCCGGCGACCTGTTTGTAGCGGTCCGACAGCTCGCGCAGCTCGTCCTGGCTGACATAATCGTCGAGATTGTCGAACGGGCGGTCGCCGACCAGCTCTTCCACTTTCATGATAATGACGTCGGGCGGGCTCGACCGGTTGGTGCGGACCACGTTGCCGGTCGGCTCCAGCCGTTCGGCTTCGTAGGCTTTCAGCGCTTCGAGCGGGTTGTCCAGGCGTTGCAACTGTTCGGCCAGGGTGCGCGCGTCGATGACGCCTTGCGCCGCACCGTTGGAGCCGCGCGGGTACATCGGATGCGCCGCGTCGCCGGCCATCGTCACCCGGTCGAAGGTCCATTGGACGAGCGGATCCTTGTCGACCATGGGGTATTCGAAAATGTACTCCGAGGTGCGGATCATGTCGGCGACGTCGAGCCAGTCGAAGGTCCAATCCTGGTAGACATGAAAGAAGTCGTCCAGTTTGCCGGGCTTGTTCCAGTCGTTCTGAGCCGCGCCTTCGGTTTGAAATTCCGTGGTCCAGTTGATCAGCTGATTCCCCTGGCCATCGTAATCGTCGATGATCGGATAGATGACGATCTTGCCGGTCGCCAGCGTGCCGATGCGAATGTAGGTGAGGCCGTCGAAGATCGGCTTGCGCACCGATGTACCGCGCCAGGTGTTGATGCCGGTGAACACCACCGCATCGTCGGGGTAGAGCTGCTTACGCACGGTCGAATTGACGCCGTCGCAGGCGATCGCGATGTCCGCGGTGACATGCTCGACCGTCGCGCCGGAGGAGGTCTCGACGAAAAAAATCTGAATTTGGTCGCCGGTTTGTTCGAAGCCAATGCATTTGCGGTTGACGTGAATGCAATCGGCGCCCAGGCGTTCCAGCGCGGTGCGATAGAGGGTGCTGTGCAACCGGCCGCGGTGAATGCCCACTTCCGGATACTCGTAGCCGGCATATTTGCCGCGCGGCTCGCTATAGATCAGCTGGCCGAAGCGGTTGAAAAACTTGCTCTCCTTGTTCTCGATACCGGCGGCGAGCAGGGTTTGCTGCAGGCCAAGCGCGGTAAATTCGCGCATCGCGTGGGGTAACAGCGAGATGCCGACGCCCAGTTCTTTCACCTCCGGCGCCGACTCGTAGACCTGGCAGGCGATGCCGCGCTGGTGCAAATTGAGCGCCAGCGTCAGACCGGTAATGCCGCCGCCGATAATTGCTATGGACACGTCGCGCGCTCCCTCCGCTTTATGAGACACTATAAGCGCTAGCATACAAGCGCGCGCAAGGGGAGGGAAAGCCATGAGCGGCGAACAGGATGCCCAAGCATTCACCCAAGAGTTGTTCACCTATTGGATTCCGCGGCTCGCCGCCGACGGGGTCGACGTCAACGACGTTTTGACCGTGCGCGCCCGCGTCACCGGCTGGACCGATTGGCCGGCTGCGTGGGCGGAGATTGGCGACGACTACCGCGCGCTTGCCGCTGCCCGCGCCGCCGACGGCCATCACTTGAGCGCCGGCGAAGCACTGGTGCGTGCCAGCCTGGCCTATCACTGCGGCCAGGTGGTCGCCTTCCACGCGCCGGAAGAAAAGGCCGACCTGCAGGCGCGCAAGGTCGCCGCCTTCCGCGAGGCGGCACCGTTGCTGACGCCACCGGCTGAGCGGCTCGAGATCAGTTACGATGGCCTGTTGCTGCCCGGGTACTTGCGTGTACCGGCCGGTGTAAGCACGCCGGTCGCCTGCGTCCTGCTGGTGCCCGGGCTCGATTCGACCAAGGAGGACTTCACCACCATCGCCGATATGTGCGCCCGGCGCGGGCTCGCCAGCTTCGCCTTCGACGGCCCCGGCCAGGGCGAG
>JBFKGW010000440.1:0-3020 GCA_041633145.1 Alphaproteobacteria bacterium | reverse complement strand
CACAAGCGATCGTCGATCACAAGCTAGCGCCGTGGCTGAAGCCGCTCGATATTCGCGTCGAAGAGACCAGCGACACCGGTGCGGTGCTGCGCCTGCCCTATCGCGCGGACCTCGACCGCCCCGGCGGCATCGTCTCGGGCCAGGCGATGCTGGCATTCGCCGATTCCGCGATGGTCATCGTGATCTCGGCAGCGCTCGGCGGCTACCGCGACATGGCGACGGTCGACATGACCACCAGCTTCATGGCGCCGGCACGTAACACCGACATCATTGCCCGCGGCGAGGTGGTCAAAGCCGGCAAACGCATGGTGTTCGCGCAAGTCAGGCTGGAAGACGGCGCCACCGGCGCACCGGTGGCGAATATCTGGACCACCTGGACGCTGATCGGCTGAGCTTGCCGTCTGCTATGGCGCGATCAGGGCGCGCCTTAGGTCGACCAACGCCAGGCTGATATCCGGGAACAAGATAACCAGGATGAGCACGACCAGCATGGTCAACGCATAAGGCGCCGCGCCGATGAAGATGTCGGCCAGCGAAATATCTTCGCGGTCGAGCGAGCTTTTGATGACGTACACTGCGAGCCCGAGCGGCGGGGTCAGCAGTCCGATTTCCACCGCGATGATCGTGACGATGCCGAACCAGACCAGATTAACGTCGAACGGTGCCAGAACCACGAGGAAAAGCGGCACGGTGATCAACATGATCGACACCGAATCGATAATGGTGCCGAGGATCAACACCACGACGACGTAGATGAACAGCAACATGCCGAAACTGGCGTCAATCGAGGCGATCCAATTGCCCAACTGGGTCGGCAATCCGACGATGCCGAGCATGCTGCTGTACATGCTGGCGGCGATGATGAGGAACAGCAGGGTCGCCGAGATATGGCCGGTCTCGACGAGGATGTCCCAAAAGCGCCGCCAGGTCAGCGTACGCCGCGATAATGCGAAGATGAGCGCCACGAACGCGCCCGCCGCGCCGGCTTCGGTCGGCGTGTACAGTCCGGCATAGATACCGCCAAGGACGACGAGGATGAGAACGACGATCGGCCAGACCTTGTTGAGCAGCTGGCTGCGCGTCATCTCGTCGTCGGCAAGGGCGGGGTCGTCGCTGAAGGTATCCGGAAGGGCCACCGAGTTGGGAAAGCCGTACGCCATGATGGCGATCATCGCGCAATAGGCGATGGTCAGCAGGATGCCCGGCCCGACGCCGGCGATGAACAAGTCGCCGACCGATTCCTCGGCGATCAGGGCATAAATAATAAGCAGGATGCTCGGCGGAATCAGCATGCCGAGCACCGACGAGCCGGCGACGGTGCCGACGGCGAACCGTCCCTTGTAGCCATAGCGCAGCATTTCGGGCACCGAGATGCGCGAAAACACCGTCGCCGAGGCGATCGACACGCCGGTAATGGCGGCAAAGATAGCGTTGGCGACCACTGTCGCCATGCCGAGGCCGCCGCGCACCCGCCGGAGAAAATACTGCGCAATATCATAGGTATCGCGCCCCATACCGGCTGCGCTGACCAGCAGGCCCATGAGCACGAACAGCGGAATGACCCCGAACAGGAAATTATTGATGGTCTTGGCAGCCGCCAGCCACAGCAGGCTGGTGGCGATCTTGATGTTGCCTTTGACCACCCAAACGCCGACGAATGAAATCAAGGCAAGGACCACCGGCACGTACATACCGATGTAGATGAGAATCAGCATCGCCACGATCGAGGCGAGGCCGATCTCCAGGCCGGTCATGACTGGGTTTCCTCTACCACGTCGGTCTCGACGTCGACCGCCTCTTCGTATTCGAGCGGCGGCTTACCGAACAGGCCGCGAAAATTGTCGAGCGCGAGCAGTAAAAACTGTATACCCATCATGCCGCAGCCGACCACGAGGACGAACCGCTGCGGCCATTCGGGAAAGGTGAACACGCCGGTGTTGCCGACGAAATGACCGCCGCGGTAAGCCTGCAGCCATTTCGGCCAACCACCCCAAATGATCGCGAACATCAGACCGGCGCCCGCCAGCGCGAAAATTATACCCATGGTGTTGCCGACCGCGGGAAAGCGCCTGAGGATGCGCGAATACAGCGCATCCGAGCGGGTCACCCGCCCGACTTTCAGCGTATGGGTGAGCTGCAGATAGGTGACGATAACGATCGAAATTTCGACGATTTCGGTGACCCCGCTGATCGGCGCGCCGAACACGAACCGCAGGGTAATGTCGGTGGTGATCAGCAGCATCAACACGAAGATCCAGCCAGACGCGGCAGCGTTGGCGATAATGACGATCCCATCGAAGAGTCGCCGTGCCAAGTCGAGGATATTGCTAATTGCCGTCAACGAATGGTGGGAGCCGCCTTGCGGCGGCTCCCCTCACCTAAGTTCCAAATGAAACATTTACCGTGAACGCGCGACGGCGGCTATTCGCGGTCCCAATGGCGCGCGATCGGCTGGTTGGCCGCCCGCATTTCATCCATCCAGGCTTTCAGGATCTCGGTGCCCGGTTGTCCGGCCTTGTTGCGTTCCTCGGCCCATTGCTTACCGAGCGGCGGCAGCGCCATCGCCCAGGCGTTGCGTTGCTCGGGCGTGGCCTTGGTCACTTTGGTGCCGAACTCAGCTTCGCAGCGCGCGAGGCCCGACTTGGCGCCTTCGTTGACGCGTTTCACGTTTTCGGTCACCCACGCCGGCACCGAATCCCGCAGCGCCGTCTTGACTTCGTCCGGCAGGCTGTCCCAAACGTCGCTGTTGACGTTGAGCGAGAACCCGTTGACGCCGCCGAGCGTGGCGTCGTAGGCGAACGGCGCCGGTTCACACAGCTTGAACGCGCCGGCGCCCTGGCGCCACACGATCATCGCTTCGTAGATGCCCGTCGACAGGCTGTTATAGGCGTCGGCCAGGTTGGTCTGCACGCCGGCCGCGCCTACCGCCGTGACCCATGGCAGGTTCGGTCCAGCGGCGCCGACCTTGAGGCCTTTGACCTGCGCGATATCGGTAATCGGCTTGTTCGACCACAGCATGT
>JBFKGW010000439.1:0-3020 GCA_041633145.1 Alphaproteobacteria bacterium | reverse complement strand
GATTCGTCGACGAACAGGATCGAGTCGCTGGGCAGATACTCGAACAGGGTCGGCGGCGGTTCGCCCGGCTTGCGGCCGGTCAGATGGCGCGAGTAGTTCTCGATGCCGGCGCACGAGCCGGTTGCCTGGATCATTTCCAAATCGAAGGTGGTGCGCTGTTCGAGCCGCTGCGCTTCGAGCAGCTTGCCTTCCTGATGCAGTTCCTCCAGGCGTTTTTTTAGCTCGACCTGAATGGTCTTGACCGCCTGGTGCAGGGTCGGCTTCGGCGTGATGTAGTGGGAGTTGGCGAACACTTTGACCTCGTCCAGGGTCGCGGTCTTCTCGCCGGTCAGTGGGTCGAATTCCCAGATCGCTTCGATCTCGTCGCCGAACAGCGATAGCCGCCACGCCCGGTCCTCCAAGTGGGCCGGAAATATCTCCAGCGTGTCGCCGCGCGAGCGCAAGGTGCCGCGGTGGAAGTCGGTGTCGTTGCGGCGGTACTGCAGCTCGGTCAGGTCGCGCAGAATCTTCGTCCGGTCGATGCGGTCGCCAACCCGGTAAGCCTGGGTCATCTTCAGATAGGCTTCGGCGTCGCCGATGCCGTAGATGCACGACACCGAAGCGACGATAACGACATCGCGGCGCTCGAACAGGGCGCGCGTGGCGGCGTGGCGCATGCGGTCGATCTGTTCGTTGATCGAGGATTCCTTCTCAATGTAGGTGTCCGACCGCGGCACGTAGGCCTCGGGCTGATAGTAGTCGTAGTAGGAGACGAAGTATTCGACCGAGTTTTCGGGAAAAAAGCCCTTCATCTCGGCGTACAGTTGCGCCGCCAGGGTCTTGTTGGGCGCCAGAATGAGCGCCGGCCGGCGCGTCTGGGCGATGGTTTGGGCGATGGTGAAGGTCTTGCCAGATCCGGTGACGCCGAGCAGCACCTGGTCGTGCTCGCCACCGCGCAGACCCGCCACCAAATCGGCGATCGCCTGGGGTTGGTCGCCGGCGGGCTGGTACTCGGACACCAGTTCGAAAGGCGCCGGTGCGTTGCCTGCCGGGTGGTCGTCGACGAACCGGCGGGCCGGCAGGTCGGCTGCGAGCGGGAAATATTTCGCTTGAACTTCGGCGAGATCAGCCATGGTTTCTATATAGGGTGCCGGCGGGTCGAAAAGCCAGTCCGCCGGCCAATCTTATGGGTGGCGCAGCACCAGCATGCGACAGTAGTCGCCGCCGACCAGCCGCCGTTCGACGACGGCCAATCCCGCGGCGGTCACATATTGTTCGGTATTGCGTTCGACCGACGCGTTGAACAGAAACTTCACGATCGGCGCCATCAGACGGGCCGTCCGGCGCCGGCGCGGATGTTCGGGCAGCACATAATCGAGGATGCGGATCTCGCTGCCGGGCCGGCAGACGCGCGCCAGCTCCCGCAAAGCTGGCACTTGATCGTCATCGTCGAGCACGCAAAACAAGAATGTCGCGACGGCTGAGTCGAAATAGCCATCGGGAAATGGTGACTGGCATATATTGGCGGCAGTCAGATGGAGCGGTCTACTCAGGCGTTGGCGGCGCCGGTCGGCGCGGCGCAGCATGGCAGTGCTGAGATCGACGCCAATAACGTCAGAACCGGGCGGATAATATGGAATATTACGGCCGGTGCCGACCCCGGCATCGAGAATACGGCCGCTCAGGCCATCGAGCAGTTGCGGTCGCACCCGGCGCTGGTTGAGGGCCTCGCCGAAAAAATCGAGGATATCGTAGTAGGGCGCGATGCGCTGATAGAGGTGGCGCTGTTTAGCCATTGGCGCGATCGGCGAATTCCGAGGTGGATTGATTCATATCAATGTTTTCCGGCGGCGCTGGGCTAATTAGGAAACCGCACCTGACGGGAAGAATAGCCATGTCGGTCGAAAATCTCATTGTGCTTTTGATTATCGGCGGTGCAATGGCTGTATTCATGCTCGTATTGGCTTGGTTATCGCTCGATCGAAGTAAGCTCCCCCGCGATGACCATGGCGCAGCGCAGTAGGTCGTCCGTCCTACGATTGCTCGCCCCGACGAAAGGGCTCCGTCAGGTTCGAATGGGCAGGTAGGCGCCGGCAGGCCCGCATTGGGCATCGGTGTCTACGCTGCAACGTTATGTGTCGCCGGTTTGCTACCCTCTCCCCCCCCCTGCGCCGGCGGCACATTACGTGTTGGCGCATCTTTTCAACCCAACCACCGTGATCGAGCCTTGTGCGGCTGACTGCCGAGGACTAGGTTCGCGCCGACCACCGAACGCGCGAACGGAACTAAAGCGATGAGTTTTCTTGCCGACCGCCTGAGCAGCATCAAGCTGTCTCCGACGATCTCGATCAATACCCTGTCGCAGGAGTTGAAGGCCCAGGGGCGCGACGTCATCGGCCTGGCGGCCGGTGAACCCGATTTCGACACGCCGCAGAACATCAAGGACGCAGCGGTGCGCGCGATGGCGGAAGGCAAGACCAAATACGCTCCGCCCGCGGGCATCCCGCCGCTGCGCGAGGCAATTTGCGAGAAGCTCAAGGCCGATAATGGCCTCGACTATACGCCGGCGCAAATCAGCGTCGGCTGTGGCGGCAAGCAAACCATCTACAACGCGCTCAATGCGACGTTGAACCGGGGCGACGAGGTGATCGTCGCGGCGCCGTACTGGGTGTCCTACACCGACATCACACTGTTGTCGGACGGCGTGCCCGTAGTCGTCGAGTGCCCCGCCGAGACTGGCTTCAAGATCACGCCAGAACAACTCGAGGCGGCGATCACGCCCAACACGAAATGGTTCATGATGAACTCGCCGTGCAACCCGAGCGGCGCTGCCTACACCGCCGACGAATTGAAGGCGCTGGGCGAAGTGCTGAAACGGCACGAGCATGTCTGGATTATGCCCGACGACATGTACGAGAAGATCGTCTACGACGGCTTCGAGTTCAGCACCATCGCGCAAGTGGTGCCGGAACTGTACGAGCGCACGCTGACGCTGAACGGCCTATCCAAGGCCTACTGCATGACCGGCTGGCGGGTCGGCT
>JBFKGW010000438.1:0-3035 GCA_041633145.1 Alphaproteobacteria bacterium | reverse complement strand
TTAGCTGACGTTGGCGAAGTGGCGGAACCGGCCGGCCTCGACGGACCGCTCGACCGCAAACGCCATATCGAGAATGCGTTGGCCGATCTACCCGACCGCCAGCGCGCTGCCCTGATCCTGGTTCACTATCAGGGCCTGAGCGGACGCGAAGCGGCTACCGCACTCGACGTCAGCGTCGAAGCCCTGGAATCCCTGCTCGCCCGTGCCCGGCGAAGCCTACGCAATACCTTGGCGCCGGTGCGCGCCGACCTATTAGGAGTGCCCCATGATTGAGGCCCTATCCCCCGACCGTTTTCACGACCTCGTTGCCGGCTATGGCGCCGATCCTGAACGCTGGCCCGCCGAGCGGCGCGGTGGCGCGGTCTCCTGTCTCGTCGAGTCCGGTGCAGCCCGCGCAGCGTGGCGCGACGCCGCTGAGCTCGATAGCGAACTCGATAGCGTGCCGCCCAAGGCGACTTCGTCGGATTTGATGGAAAAAGTCATAGCGATTGGCGGCGGCGCGGCGGAACGGAAAGCCGATAAATCGGCGAATACCCTGCGCTACGTCGTGCCCTACGCTGCCGCCGCGGCGATTGCGCTGATCGTTGGGCTTGCCGTTCCCTCGCCGTTTCGCGCGGGAACCGACGCTTCACTGGACACCCAAACGGCTGCCACGGTGCCGCTCACTAGCGAAGAGCCCGGCGACGATCTGGCCGCGCTTGCCCTCGTCGATGGCGACACATTTGCCGACGAAACCGGCGTTTCAAACGGCGCCGTAAACGGCGAGAGTTTGCTGTCCGCTTTGCCGCTGCTGTGAGGCCGCGCACCTATTGACGAAGCGCCATCGCGCCTATCCAATGGCCCAAAGGATAGGTGGTGATGCGAGCTGTTTTTGCCCTAAACCCATGGGAATCGAAACGCCTGATCGGGCGCGCGGTGGCGCGGCTGCCCGAGGTGCAGCATGCCCTGAAACACGCCCAGATTGTCATTGCCCATGGCTCGACCAACGTCTACGTGGCCGAAGAAGTGCTCGGTTTTTGCCCGGAGCGCGACAAATACGTCTCCGGCCAGGTTATTAACGGTACCTTGTGCCAAACGGAATCGTCGGAGAAGCCGGCGATCCTGCGCCTGGTCAACGGCACGCCAGTACCGCCGGTGCCGACGATGGACGAAACCCTGGCCGGCTGGGACGACACTTGCGTTTTCATCAAGGGCGCCAATGCGGTCGATCCCGAGTTCAATGCCGCCGTTTTCAACGCCCATCCCGGCGCTGGCACCATTGGTTTTGCCTATGGCAAGATTTGCGGTATGGGGATACCGCTGATCGTACCGATCGGACTGGAAAAGCTCATCCCCTCGGTCAAGCGGGCGTCGACACAGCTCGGCCACGCCCGCGTCGATTATTTCAACGGCCAGAAGATCGGCATGCTGCCGCTGATCAACGCCAAGGTGGTCACCGAGATCCAGGCCTTCGATATTCTCTACGGCCTGCCGGCGGTCCATGTCGGCGGTGGCGGCGTCTCGGGTTCTGAAGGTACCGTCGTATTATCGGTGAACGGCGAGGACGCGACCGTCGAACAGGCGATCGACGAGATCACCGCGATCAAAGGCGAGCCGCCGCTCGCGCTGCAAAAAGCCTGGTGCGAAACCTGTATCCCCTCGACCCCTGCCCTGCGGACCGCCGGCGGTGATCAAGTCATCGAGCAAACGCCCAAGACTTGTATTTACAGCGGCACCGCGGAAGCCGATCTGCCGGACTGGTTCCGCAAACGCCAGCCGGCGCCGTGAATATCGCCCATCCCTACCTGGTCACGACACAACGGATCTGAAATGCGCGCGGTCTTCTCCTTAACGCCCTGGGAATCGAAACGGCTGATCGGCCGCGCGGTGGCGCGGCTGCCCGAGGTGCAATACGCGCTGGAACATGCACAAATCGTAATCGCCCACGGCTCCACCAACGTCTACGTCGCCGAAGAGGTGCTCGGCTACTGTCCGGAGCGCGACCGATACGTTTCCGGGCAGGTCATCAATGGCACGCTGTGTCAGACCGAACCGGCCGAGAAACCGGCGATCCTGCGCCTGGTCAACGGCAAGCCGGTGCCGCCGGTGCCGACGATGGACGAGACCATGGCGGGCTGGGACGACACCTGCTTGTTCATCAAGGGCGCTAACGCGGTCGACCCCGAGTTCAACGCCGCCATCTTCAATGCCCACGAAGCCGCCGGCACCATCGGATTTGCCTACGGCAAGATCTGCGGCATGGGCATTCCGCTGATCGTGCCGGTCGGGCTGGAAAAGTTGATCCCGTCGGTCAAGGCGGCTTGTACCGAGCTGGGCCACGCCCGAGTCGACTATTTCTACGGCACCAAGATCGGCATGCTGCCGTTGGTCAACGCCAAGGTCATCACGGAGATCCAGGCCTTCGACATTCTCTATGGCCTGCCGGCGGTCCATGTCGGTGGTGGCGGCGTGTCGGGTTCGGAGGGATCTGTGGTGCTGGCGGTCAACGGCGAGGATGCGGCGGTCGAGCGGGCGATCGAGGAAATCGCCTCGATCAAGGGAGAGCCGCCGCTCGCGCTCAAGAAACGGTACTGCGCGACGTGCTACGCTCCGCCGCCGGCGTTTACCTCGGGCATGGCGGCCGCGCCGGAATCCAGGGAAGAGATGCAGGCGCTGGCGCGAGAGCAGAAGCAGTGCATCTTCTCCGGCACCGAGGAAACGGATTTACCGGACTGGTTCCAGAAACGGGAACCCGCAGCCTAGCTCACGCGAAATAGAAAAACGGCGGTCCGAAGACCGCCGTTTCGCTAGTTCAAATTACCGGATGGAAAGCCTTAGGCGGCTCTCCGCATCGTCCGGCGGGCGGGACGACGAGCGCTCGAAGTCTTTCTCGGCTTCGCCATTTTCCTACTCTTAATCGCCCGGCGCAGGCGGGCCTGCTGTTTGTGTACCGGGTTTGAGGCCTTACGACGGGCCGTGGTCCGCCGCTTGGCCGGAGCCTTGCGGGCTACGGTCTTACGGGCAACCTTACGACGGGCAACCGTCTTGCGAGCGGG
>JBFKGW010000437.1:0-3042 GCA_041633145.1 Alphaproteobacteria bacterium | reverse complement strand
TGGCCGCCTTCGCCGCACTGGCGACCGGCCTCAGCCCGGGCGTTTCACTCGCCGCCGCGGTGATCGTTTTCTTCATCTATAACGGTTTCGTAATGGGCGATTCGGCGTCGTTGACCGCCGGCGCGTCAGCGGCGGCGGCCTCAGGCTACCGCGGCGCGACGCTGGCGGTTCACTCCATACTCGGCTTTAGCGGCGGACTGCTCGGACCGTTGGTCGTCGGCCTGGCGCTCGACCTGGCCGGCGGACAGCGAAGTTCGCTGGCCTGGTTCGTCGCTTTCGCCGTTATGGGTTTCGGCTCGGCCGCGGGTGCTGTCGCGGTGTGGTGGCTCGGCCGTCCGCTTGCTGCGGTTCGGCAGGCAACGGAACGGGGATAACCGCCGGCGGTTGACGGGCCGCCACCGCGGCGGGCAGGTTGCCGCTGATGGTTGGCCGTCTGCGTAAGCTCGCCCGCTCGATGGGTTTCGATGTCGCCCGGTTTCCCGGCGCCGCCGCCCAATGGCCGCGCCTGGTCGAATTGCTCGACCGCCAAGGAGTCACCCTGGTGTTCGATATCGGCGCCAACGTCGGCCAGTACGCCACGTCGCTGCGCAATAACGGCTACCCGGGACGGATCGTCTCCTTCGAGCCGCTCTCGTCGGCGCACGCCGAACTCATGGCGAATGCTGATCTCGATCCCGGCTGGCAAGTGGCGCCGCGCGCGGCGGTCGGCGCGGCGTCGGGTGAGGCAACGCTGAATGTCTCGCCGGAATCGGATATGAGTTCGCTGCTGCCATTGACCGCCGACGCTGCAGAAAAATTTGCCAGTGTCCGTCCGACGGCAAGCGAAACCGCACCGGTAACGACGTTGGCCGCCGAACTGCCCAGATACGCCGCCGCCGATGACGTGGTTTTTGTTAAATCCGACACGCAAGGCTATGAACTGGCGGTGCTGGACGGGCTCGCCGACGCGGCCGAGCGGATCGCCGGCCTGCAATTGGAACTCTCACTAGTGCCGATCTATCAGGGCCAGCCGGACTATCTCACCGTGCTCAATCGGCTCGGCGCGCTGGGCTTCACACCACAGCTGGTCATCCCCGGCTATTTCAGCCGCCAGCACGGCCAGATGATCGAATTCGATGTGGTGTGTTTTCGCAATTACGGGGGCCAGAGTACGGCCGGATAGCCGCTGCGCTGGGCTCGTGATCGGAGAGAGGTCGGTGGCCCGGGACGGTGTCTGCCCCCGCGTGGGCTCCCCCCGCCCACGCGCAAGGCGCGGTTCCCGGAACCACCATCTCAAACTATAGGTGATCAGTAGTTCTACAGTACAAACAGATATTATCTGTTATAAAGATCGTCATGCACGATATCACGCGATTGGACACGAAAATTCTGCTGGCGTTTGACGCCTTGATGGAAGAACGAAGCGTCACTCACGCGGCCCGGCGGCTCAATATGACGCAGCAGGGATTGAGCGGTGTGCTTGCGCGCATGCGCGATCTCTTCGGTGACCCGTTGTTTGTTCGGGAGGCCCGCGGCGTATCGCCGACGCCGCGCGCCGAGGTTTTAGCGCCGCGCATCAAATCCGCGCTCGCAGACCTCCAAAGCGTTCTCGAATCGCCAAAGTTCGACCCCGGCACAGCAGAAGGCACCATATTTGTTGCCACTGCCGATTTCGCGTTGAGCACAATCGTATCGCCACTGTTTAAGCATTTTCGATCGCTGGCACCGAAGGTCCGCCTAGCGGTCCGTCCGCTCACGTCGACAACGCTCAGCGAACAACCGCGCGGCGTGCGTGTCGATCTCGCGTTGACGATTACGCAGTATGCGCCGCCAAACTGGAATACGCATCGGCTCTTCGACGAACGCCTCCTCTGTGCCGTCCGCGCGGACCATCCACTGGCCGGACGAAAAATCGACCTAGATGCGTTTTGCGACTGGGAGCATTTATTGGTTTCGCCATACAAGAGCGACTTCATCGGAGCGACCGACAAGGCCCTGGCCGAGATCGGCCGCGCACGCAGAGTCGGGCTTGTGATTCCCAGCTTCTCGGTCGCCGGAGCGATTCTCGAACAGACCGATCTGCTCGCCGTGTTACCCGAGAGGATCCTGAAAAACACTCACCATCGTCTCTATATTTGCCCGCCGCCGCTGGAGCTGGAGAGCGCTGGAGTGATGGCAGTTTGGCCGGACCGCGTCGACCAGGATCCGTTGCACACATGGTTCCGGCAACTTTGTTTTGATTTCGCGCAAACGGTAGCCAATTGAGCAGGCCGCCGTCGCGGCTGCGCGTCGCTCTCGCATTCGCGAGTTTCGTTGCGATATTCATCCTGGTGCTGTTCCTACCGGCGGGGCACATGGATTGGTTTGCTGGCTGGCTCTACCTGGTGATCCTGACGCTGAACGTGGCGTTCAATTACATCTATCTCAGCCGGGTAAATCCCGACCTGATCGCGCACCGGATGCGGTTCGGCGAGGGAACCGAGACCTGGGACAAGATTTGGTTGATCGTGTTCGCTCCCGTCTTCACAGTGGTCTACGTGGTCGCCGCGCTCGACGCGGCGCGCTTTGGCTGGTCGGAGATGTCCGTGTGGTTATGGCCGGTCGGCCTCGCGCTGTTTGTCTCCGGCACGGCCTTGATGACCTGGGCCATGGCGGTCAATCCATTTTTTGAAAAGACCGTGCGCATTCAGACCGAGCGCGACCACCGGGTGATCGACACCGGCCCCTACCGCTTTGTTCGGCATCCGGGATATGTCGGCCTCTTCGGCTGGCTGGCGTCGGCGCCGCTAATGCTCGGTTCGTGGTGGGCATTTCTCCCCGCTGCTCTTTCGGCCGCCGCGGTGGTCGGGCGTACGGCGTTGGAAGACCGCACGCTGCGCGACGGATTGCCCGGCTATAGGGAATACGCCTCCCGGGTCCGCTATCGGCTGATTCCGAAACTCTGGTGAGGCTGGCGCAGCCTGACCGCTAGCGCCCGGAAAATAACCTCACAATCGTGCAGGTTGCCGTCGACGCCAAGCAGTCCGCGGTTAAAGGGCTACGTATTGGTACATATATTGTAGT
>JBFKGW010000436.1:0-3046 GCA_041633145.1 Alphaproteobacteria bacterium | reverse complement strand
TCGGACCTGATGTCTAAGCGCGTGATTTCGGCGCAACCCCACCACACGATCGAACGTGTGCGCGCGATGATGACCAAGAACCGCATTCTTGCCGTGCCCATCGTCAATTCCGATGGTGAGCCGGTGGGGATTGTTACCTCTTCCGACCTCATGAACGGACACAATGATCAAAGCCCGGTCAATAAAGTGATGACCGAGCAGGTCTACAAACTACCGGCCTACAACAATGTCGACGTCGCCGCGCGCGTCATGCGCAAGCACAAGATCCACCATGTGGTGGTGACCCATGAGCAAGAGGTCGTCGGCATCATCAGCTCGTTCGATCTCCTCGAGCTCGTCGAAAATCGCCGCTTCGAAGCGAAGAGCAAAGGTGGGCAATCCTGACCCATCCGCGGGCCGCCGCGCGCCGGCAGGCAGAGCGCGGGCCTGCCGTATTGTCCCAAGGCTTTCGGCCATTCTTCCTGCTCGCGGGGATTTGGGCGCCGCTGGCGATGGGTTTGTTCGTCGCCATGTTCCAGGGACATCTCGCGCTACCGACCGCGTTCGATACGGTCGCCTGGCATTACCACGAGATGCTGTTCGGCTATGTCGGCGCCGTGCTGGCCGGCTTCGCGCTGACAGCGATTCCCAATTGGACCGGGCGCCTGCCATTGCGCGGCCTGCCGCTACTCGGCCTGGTCATAGTTTGGCTTGCCGGCCGCTCCGCAATTGCCGTATCGGCGCTGATCGGCGCGTGGGCAGCGGCGGCGATCGATCTGCTATTTCTCGCCGCGCTGACGGCGGTGATTGCGCGGGAAATCATCGCCGGCAAGAACTGGCGCAATCTGCCGCTGGTGGCCGCGGTCTTGCTGCTATTCCTCTGTAACGTCCTCAGTCACTGCGAAAACCTCGACCTAATCGACACCAGTGGCCGCGCGCAGAGATTTTCGATCGTCGTCGTGATTATGCTGATTGGATTGATCGGCGGGCGCATTATCCCGAGCTTCAGCCGTAACTGGCTGGTCAAGCGCGACGCCACGCGCCTGCCGACGCCTTTCGGCAGGTTCGACCAGCTCACCCTGGCGCTAACGCTGGTTGCGCTTGTCTGGTGGGCCGCCGCGCCATTGGGGGCGGTTACCGGCGGCCTGACTACTCTTGCAGCGGCGCTCAACCTGGCCCGCCTTGCCCGTTGGCAAGGCTTCGCGACCCGCCTCGAACCCTTGCTGTGGGTGATGCATGTGGGCTTTTTATGGATTCCTATCGGCCTGTTTATGCTGGCGCTGGCCGCGTGGCTGCCGGACGTTCCGCAATCTGGCGCGATCCACGCCTTCACCATCGGGGCGGTCGGTACGATGACCCTCGCCGTCATGAGCCGCGCCACACTGGGCCACACCGGCCAGCCCCTCCGCGCGAACACTGGCCTCACCCTCGCCTACCTTTTTGTCACCGCCGCCGTCGTCCTGCGCGTCGCAGCGGCATTCTGGGACGAACTGTTCCTGCCACTCGTTTGGGGCGCCGTGGCCGCGTGGATCGCGGCGTTTGTGCTTTATCTCGGCGTGTGCGGTCCCCATTTAGTGCGGCGCCAAGAACGGCGCCCGGCTACCGGCTAGGGCGGCGACATCTAGGTCCACCAGATTTCGTAACCCCGGACTTCTCGCGCCGCGCGCCTCGACTGACGCAAATTTTGCTCGGCAAACCGCTTGTACTTCATGTCTTCGGACAGGATGTGGTGGTACCACCACTTTTCCAAGTACGAAATCAGCGTATCGCGGACGTTCGCCGCCGCCAGGTCAGGATTCTCGTCGAACGCGGTAATCGAGTCGTGCATTCTGCTGACGAAATCCCTGTGCTCGTCGATGTGCTCGCTCAGCATCGGGAAATTGCAGCAGGTCATGACGGCCTGCTCCCGGGCGAAATGGGTCTGCGCGTATCTAAGCAGCCAATTGAGCGAGCGCCGGACGGCCTGCTCGTCTGCCTCGCCGGTGGCATGGACCTCTAACTCGTTGATGACCGCCAGCAAACCCTTGTGATCGTCGTCGAGTTCGGGGACGCCCACGCTCATTTTGCGGGTCCACTTGATCGAGGCCATGGGTCATCACCTCCGATATCGAACGCTAATCGATTCGCCGATTGCAGTGATTGACCTGTGTCAGTTCGACTTGAAGTCAATCACTGCATACGCTGATCTACAACCAGAACACGTTTTTGCCAGGATTTACATACATTTATACGTAACGCATCATTAACTTAAGAGTGTTATTTCTTTTACGAAATTGCACGCTACGAGGGAACACTTACGCGATATTTAAGGGTTCATTAGGCATGTTTTTTTTGTTCGGTAATTGGCAAACGCGTCGGCAACGGGCCGGATTCGTAGCGCACGGGCGTGTGGGCCACCTGGCGGTTGTGATACTTCGCGGCAACAGGGCGGTGAACCGCGATAAACGCGAGTAATCTCGGTGTTAGATCAAGCTATTCAATTCGCGGCCCCGGCCAGAGAAACCCAAACTCCGCACGTAAAGCCCGGCCTGACGCCAAACATCGCGATCTTTCTGGTGGGTTTGGCGTTTTCGGTGGCTCTCTTTGCGATCACGATGCGCGATAGCCAAAAAGCCGAATTGCACCATGCCTACCAGCAAGAGGCGGCACCCCTGGCTTTGGTGCTAGGCCGCTCGATCGAAAATACGCTGGAAGCGATCGCCTCGATCAGCGGACTGTACGCAGCCTCGAATAACGTCGACCGTACTGAATTTCATGCTTTTTACCAGCACACTTTCAGCCACCACAGGGAAATCCGAGCCGTCGAGTGGATCCCGCGGGTGTTGGCCGACGAACGCGCAGCCTATGAGGCAGCGGCGCGGCGCGACGGTTTTGTGGAGTTTCAAATTACCGAGCACAATGCACTCGGCCAGACCGTGCCCGCCGCGCCACGGCGCGAGTACTTTCCGGTGTATTTCATCGAACCGCTCGAAGACAACGAGGCAGCGGTGGGTTTCGACCTGGCCTCCGATCCAATCCGTCGCGAGGCGCTAAATCGCGCGCGTGACACCGGCAAGATCGCGGCCAC
>JBFKGW010000435.1:0-3048 GCA_041633145.1 Alphaproteobacteria bacterium | reverse complement strand
GCGCGAGCGTGCGCCGTTTGCAGCGCGGCAATTTCTTGCGCGTGGTCGGCCGCGGCGGCGTCGAGCGCCTGTTGGCGCATCTCGTCGAAGTTTTTCGGCGCGGCGTCCAATTGCTGGCGCAGTTGCGACATCTCAACGTCGAATTCCTTCCGCACCGCAGCGAGCCGTTCGGCTTCCTCCGCCTGCCAGGCCTCGCGGGCAGATACCAGTTCGGCGCTGGCCTGTTCTTCGACCTCGCGCAGTTCGGCCGTCAACCGGTCGGCGAACTCCCGCTCGAGCTGTTCTGTGATTACGGCGGCTTGTTCCTTGGCGCCCTCAGCTTTGGCTTGGTCGCGCGCCTTTGCCAGGTCGGCCTCGGCGAGCGCTTGCCATTCTTTGCGCGCTGTCGCCAACTGGGCTTCGGTGATTTGCTCGGCTTCACCTCGCGCATCGGCGAGGCGATCTTTTAACGCTCTTTCCAGTTCCTTTTTGGTCGCCGAGATCCGTTCGTCCAACTCGCGCGTGTGGGCTTTCTGCAGCTCGGCGACCTCGCGCGCATGGGCCGTCGCCGCGGCCTCCAACGCACGCTTGTGGCCCGCGTCGACGTCGGTTGCCGCGGCGTCGAGTTGGGTGCGCAATTGCACGAGTTCGGCCTCATAAGCTTGCTTGGCATCAGCGCGGGCGGATTCGGCGGCGACTTCGGCTTCGCTGATGCGCGCCGCCAAGGCGGCAATTTGCGCTTCGGCTTCCTCGGCCTGCTTTTCCGCGTCGGCGGCGCGGGCCTCGGTTTGGGCAAGGGTCTGGCTCAGCACATCGAAGGCGCGCTGCAACTTTTGTGTGTCCACGGCGGCGTCTGCCGATGCCGCATCTGGCGCCGCCGCGTGTTCCGCGCGCGTGGCGGAACGCGAGGTATCCAAGTGCACCACCGTTTCGCTCTTTCGGCGGTCCGGCGTTCCCGAGAAGCGGATGGTGCGCCTCTTCGAACCCTTGGCAGGTGCTGCCGACGGCACGTCGAGATCGATCAATTCAAGCGTGGTCGCGTAGTCGTCGTCGAGCTTGACGATGCGCACCGCGAGATCGGCGTGCGGATTGTCCGTGCCGTCGGGTGGCACGTAATAGAGATCGTCCAACTCTTCGGGTTTCAGGGAGAACGTGCAATCGCCGTTATTGTGGCCCTTCGACAGGCGGGCACGCGGCGGCAATCGCTCGACCCGGATGGATAGCCGGGCATGGTGCAGGTGCGGCGCTAACAGCGGTTCGAGATCGAGCGGAATGCCCGGATGATCGGACTCGGGCGCACTGGCTGAATACGCTTCCATTCGGGTTCGAGGCTCCGGCAAGTAAAGCGACATGGCGGTTTCGCCCGGCGCGCCTGTACTTTTATTGCCGAAACGCTAATATCGAATTAACGATTATTTAATGATTATTACTACATTTGCCGAAATATTTATCAATTTTCTAAATAATCACAACAAGACACCAACTCGTGCCGCCAAAGGCCCCCGCCCATGTCGATCGAACCTATCCGCCGGCGGAGGCCTATTGCCGGCGGGCGGCGGCGAACTGGCGCACCAGTTGTTCGATATTCTCCATCACCCGGTCGCGTACGGCGGTGCTCTCGCCGCCGACAGCGGACTTGACCTGGCTCTGGGTGCCAAAGATGCCATCGGTGTAGACGACCATATCAAGCTCGCCCAACCGGTCGATCGCGGCGCGCGCGCGGGGGGTGACGCCGGTGATGTTCTCCGCCTGCAGTTTGACGACGAAACTCAGCGTGGTCAGATAGACGCAAGTCACGTCGAGAGGACCGAACGCGTTCGCCGACACGGCAAAATTGAGCGTCAGCAGCGACTCGTTGCTCTGCTTCACATCGATCTTGTCGAATTCGCGCTGCAACTTGTTCTCGAAGCGCGACGGGGCGACGACGTTGCATTTCTCGGCGTTGGCGCTGAACGAGACCCTGATGTCCTTGTAGATAGAGATCTCGCTGGCGGTCGACTGGGCTTCGCCGGGCGACGGCAGCAGGGCGAGCAAGATCACCGCAAATATGGAAAGAAACAGTCGCATTTCATTACCTCACCTGGTTTGGCTTTCATGGTCGCCGATGGATCATGACGGCGTGTGGCACCGACATTGTTAACGCAATGGTAGTCGCCAGATCGACCATACATCAAAATAGCGACAGCAGGCAAAAATGGCTTTTGCATCATATGGTTAATGAGTGAATGCGAGGCCGGCGGGGTTTGCTAGGCTAGGTGCCCGGGGCCGATTGCCCTGCGATACGACAGGGCGTTTGTCTGCATTGCGCCAGGCGCTTGCGCAATCGAAAAGCCAGGCACTCGTGCAATCAAAAATTAAGGGCAAGACATCCCAAAATGGTCTCAAGCGAAATTCTCATCTCGTTAAATATAGATGTCGACAATATTAACCTTAATCTGAATTAAGATAAAAAATAAAATTTTATCTGAAAAGTTCTCAAATACTATTTTTCTATTTTAATATTGCATTAATCAGTTTTATAATGCGCCGATTCGTGACCAGTTTCGATATCTGTAAGGCACGGATACCTTTACTGCGTAGCCGATCCGACATCCGAGAAATCACTGCACGAGACGCCGCTATGCTTCCAATTCTTCGTCTTCTCCGCGTGTGCTCCCGCTATAAGAAAAATAGGTCGGGTGCGGTCGCCGTTGAGTACACCTTTCTGATTGCCATTATTGCCATTGTCGCGGCGGGCGGCATGTCGGCGCTCGGTTTCAGTCTTGAGGGTTTTCTCAACACGATTGGCGGTGGGCTCCAAGTCGCGAGCAACGATATGCCGGGCGTGCCGGATGACGGCGGAACTGGCAGTAATCCCGGCAACGGCGGACCCGGAGGCAACCCAGGGTCGGGTGGCGGCGGCGCAGGCGCTGGCGGCACCGGTGGAACGGGCGGCAGCGCGGGCGGCGGCGGCACCGGCGGTAGCGCGGGCGGTGGTGGCACTGGTGGAACCGGCGGCAGCGCGGGCGGTGGCGGCACCGGTGGAACAGGCGGCAGCGGTGGCACCGGCGGCACCGGCGGCACCGGCGG
>JBFKGW010000434.1:0-3049 GCA_041633145.1 Alphaproteobacteria bacterium | reverse complement strand
GGGCGATCTGGGCGCCCAGGTCAAGCGGCATTCGCCTTGGCTGCCGCCGGAGAACGTCCGTTATTCCTACGCGTGGATCAAAGGCGCGGCGGGTCCGGCGTCGCAGATGCAGGTGACCAAGTTCACCAACGCCATCAAGGAAGAAATGAAGCGTCACGGCGTCGCCGGCGAGAAGCTCGGCGTCGACTTTGTCGACATCAACATGATGCGCCACTTCGAGGAAGAAGGGATCGCCTGGGAAGACGGCATGTCGCCGATGATGGCAGCGCGCGCCGTCAAGAACGAGGACGAGCAAAACTGTGCGCGCATCGTCGGTGCGATCGGCGATGCCGCCCACTGGGAAACCATGAAGTTCCTCAAGCCCGGTATCACCGAGAACCAGGTGACCGCGCACATCATGAAATACCTCTACGACATTCCCGGCATGGAAGACGTCGAGGACGTGATCGTCTCGTCGGGCCCCAACACCTGGCCGAATTGGCGCAACTTTAGCGACCGCATCATCCAGCCGGGCGACATCACCTTCATGGATTTGGCGGCGTTGACCTGGAACGGCTACAAGTCGTGCTACTACCGCACCTACTGCGTCGGCCGCGAGCCGACCCAGCAGATGAAGGACATCTACGCCGAAGCCCTCGAGTGGCTGTACGATTCCATCGAGGCGGTCAAAGTCGGTGCGACGACCCGCGACATCGCCCTCAAATGGCCATCGGCGAAGGATGCCTGGGGTTATGAGGAAGAAGATCAGGCGGCGGCGAACCTGTGGGGCCATGGGCTTGGCCTCGCCCAGTACGACCCGCCGGTGATTTCGCGTATCTGGTCGCTAGACCACCCGCTCGAGATCGAAGCGGGCATGGTATTCGCTCTGGAAACCCAACACGGCATTCCGTTCGAGTTTGGTGTCCGCATCGAGGAGATGGTGATCGTCCACGACGACGATGTGGAGATCATTTCCAACTTCCCGGTCAACCAGATCACGGTTGTCGACCCGATGCCGCACTAAAGCGCCGTTTCGGGCAAATACAGTTGAAACGGTTCGGCCGGGCGAGTGTCGCCCGGCCGTTCCGGTCTTTGGGAGAAGTCGATCCGATGACCAAGTTCGTCGTACAGCTCGCTGACCCGGCCGCCGCCGACGCTGAACGATTCGGTCCCAAAGCGGCCAACCAGGCGGCACTGGGCCACGCCGGCCTGCCGACACCGGGCGGGTTCTGCCTCGGCGCCGACGCCTACAACCATCAGCTGGCATCGCTGGGTTTGGTCGACGCGGCCGAAAAAGCCGTGACCCTGCCGTTTATGGAATCGCGCGGCTATGTCGCCGATGTGCGGATCGGTCTGTTTTCCCAGCCGATCGCGCCGGAAATCGAAGCCGAACTGCTCGACGCCTACCGGGCACTGATGGCCGAAACCGGCGGCCGCATCGCCGTGCGCTCCTCATCTTTGATGGAGGATACCGAAGGATCGTCCTTTGCCGGACAATTCCAGACCTTCCTCGGCATCGACGACGAGCAGGAATTTCTCACCACCGTGCGCGCTTGCTGGGGCGCGCTGTGGTCGCCGCGCGCCATGCGCTACATGGATGACAAGAATATTCTGGCCATCGATACCGCCATGGCGGTGCTGGTGCAGCCGCTGGTCGAGGCTGAGGCCTCCGGCGGCGGCCTCAGCCAGACCGCGGACGGCGGCATGTCGGTCAGCGCTAGTTGGGGCCTGGGTGAAGCGCTGGCACAGGGCGAAGTGGTGCCCGACCGCTACGACCTGTCGGCGGAAGGCGAACTGCTGGACACCGTGCGCGGCGAGGAGTTCGAGCACAGCGCCCATTGCCACATCCATCAGCCCGCCGGCGGTGCGCATACCCACGATCATGCGCACGATCATGATCATGGTGCCAAGCAACAGTGCCTGAGCGACGATCAGGTGCGCGAGCTCGCCGGCTACATGAAAACCGCCGAGCAGATGATGGAGCAGCCGGTGGAAATCGAATGGGCGATGGACAAGGCCGGTATCAAGATGCTGCAAGCCCGTCCGTTGCATGTTCAGGAACCGCAAGTCCTCGACGAAGTCTGGCGGGGTAAGCCCGGTCTGCGGGGCCATCCGGGCGGGATCGGCCAAGGTACAGGGCGGGCCTGCGTGGTCGCCTGTGAATGCGAAATCGCCCGCATCAATCCCGGCGATGTTCTGGTAACCAAGGTCGCCGGGCCGGCGCTAGTCAGCGTTTTGCCACGGGTTTCGGGAATTGTCGCCGAACTGGGCGGCAGCACCTCGCACTTGGCCTCGCTGGGACGCGAGCGGGGCATTCCGATGGTGCTGGGCGTTCCTGGTGCCACCCAAAAGATTGCCGATGGTTCGACGGTTGCGGTAGACGGCGTGGCCGGCGTGGTGCGCTGGATGCCGGCCGACAACATGGGGGCTTTGTCGCGCTAACCGCGTCGCCTATCTGTTTGAGCGCTCCGCGGTGATATGGCGCCGCCGAAATTTTCAAATTGAGGAGTTCGGTCTTGGCTGAAGTCGCAGTGGCGGTCCTGGCAACGTTGGACAGCAAGTCAGCGGAAGCGCAGTTCGTCTGCGACGCGCTCGCCCGCGCCGGTGTGGCGCCGCGGCTGATCGATCTGTCTTTGCGACCCCACGGCACGCCCGGCGCCGAGATTACCGGCGGTGCGCTGGCCGAAGCCGGCGGCTCGACATGGGACGGTCTTGCCGAGCTCGACCGTACCCGCGCGGCCGAAGTGATGGTCGCCGGCGGCGCACAAATCCTGCGCGAGCGGTACCGTGCCGGTGACTTTGCCGGCGTGATCGGCCTGGGCGGCGCCAACGGCACCTCGATGGCCTGTTCGATGATGCGCGCCTTGCCGCCGCTGGTGCCCAAGGCGATGGTCAGCGCCGTGGCAGCTACCGCGGCGGTGCAATGGTACGTGGCGGAAAGCGATATCGTCATGTTCCCGTCGATCGGCGATTTCACGCTCAACCGGATCACCCGCGGCGTGCTCGAAAACGCCGCCAACGCGGTCGCAGCGATGGCGCTGGCGCGGGCAGAGCGCGGCGAGGTATCCGC
>JBFKGW010000433.1:0-3058 GCA_041633145.1 Alphaproteobacteria bacterium | reverse complement strand
GCTCGGCCTCGATCACCACGGCGACACCCTTGGGCTGCAGTACTTCTTCGATGCAGTTGGCGATCTGCGCCGTCAGCTTTTCCTGGATCTGCAGGCGCCGTGCATAGGCTTCGGCGACGCGCGCCAGCTTGCTGATGCCGACCACCCGGTGATCGGGCAGATAGCCGATGTGGATCTTGCCGATGATCGGCGCCAAATGATGCTCGCAATACGATTCGAGGCGGATATCGCGCAACAGCACCATCTCGTCGTAGCCGTCGACCTCTTCGAAGGTACGCTGCAAGTAGTCTACCGGATCCTGGCCGTAGCCGGCGAAGAACTCCTCGTAAGCCAGCGCCACCCGTTTCGGTGTGTCGTGCAGCCCTTCGCGCGTCGGATCGTCGCCGGCCCAGCGCAGCAGCGTGCGCACCGCCGATTCGGCCTCGCCGCGCGAAGGGCGGTCGGCGGCCTGTTCGGCGGCCTTGGGGTGGACCGCGATATTGCTCGGCTCAGACGGGGTATCGGCCATCGGGAGGTGCCCATCCGGTTGAACAATCGGCGCCCGTGTTTGGTCGGCGCAGCCCCATTAAAATAATCGCCACGGCCGCCCGGGCAAGCCGCCGCGCTAGTTCAGATTGACTACCTGATGCGGACTGTCGAGCGAGAACGCCGGGATCTCGACGTCGAAGCGGTCGCCATGGTCGGTCTGCATCTGGTACGACCCCACCATGATGCCTGACGGCGTCGCCAGCGGCGTGCCGCTGGTGTATTCGAACGACTCGCCGGGCTCCAGGATCGGCTGTTCACCGACCACGCCGGAGCCGCGCACCTCCTGCACCAGGCCGTTGGCGTCGGTAATGTGCCAATAGCGCGCGCGCAATTGCACGGTCACTGGCCCGTTATTCTCGATCCGTACCTGGTAGGCCCAGACGAAATGATCTTCGTCGGGGTCGGACTGGTCTTCGAGGAAAATCGGCGTCACGGTGACCGTGATGTCGTTGCTGGTCGAGATGTACATGCCGGCGGACTCCCACACAGGCGCCTGGTCCATGGGCTTTTCCGGCGATCCGCCGACCCATGCGCCACCTTATGGCAAGTTCGGTGCCCGGTTGTCCAGTAAACCATCGTCGCAGGGTTAACGGTGGCGCCCGCCATATTGTCGTCCGCCCGCTGGGCGCTGTAACATGCGGCCCCGGCGCGGGTGTAGTTCAGTGGTAGAACGTCAGCTTCCCAAGCTGAATGTCGTGGGTTCGATCCCCATCACCCGCTCCAATTCCCTTTTTATCAGCCACCCTTCTCCTTAAGTCCGGTCGCCGCGTACCGGCGAATGGCCTATAATCGCGGGTAAAGCTGTGGGAGGAGACCACGATGAAAACCATCTCGATTTCAATCCAGGACATGGAACAGCGGGTGGCGCGGTTCGCCGACCTCGAGCCGCTGCCGCTGGCCGAAAGCCTCGATATGCCGCAAGAGGCCAAGGACGTGATTTACGCCCGAAAGATCTTGTCGGTCATCGGCCTGGGCGAAGACATCGTCACGCCGGTCAACAAGGGCGCGCCGATCCAGGGCGCCGGCGGCATGACCATGGTGCATGCCGTGTGTCCGCCCGGCAACGGCCCGTCGCTGCACTCGCACCGGCAAACCTACGAGACCTTCACCGTGCTCAAGGGTCGGTTTGAGATTACCTGGAACGACGACGGCGACAACCGTCTCGAGCTCGGCCTGTTCGATACCATCTCGGTGCCGCCGGGGGTGTGCCGGGCATTCCGCAACGTCAGCGACGAGGAGGGCATCCTGCAGGTGCTGATCACCGGCGGCGTGCACGACATGACCGATATCGATTTTCCGCCCGCGATCGGCGACAAGCTGGCGACGTTCGGCGACGGCGTGCTGGAACAGTTTGCGGAGCGCGGCCTGACCTTTACCGCCGGTCAGGAGTAGACTAGCCCGGCGCTAGTCCTCGCCGCTCCAGTCGAGGATGTTCTGCCGCAGGCGATCGTAGCTCGCCTGGTTGGCGGCGCCGAACAGTGGGTCGTCGAGCTTGGGCAGACGGCTCGATAGCCGGTCCAGATCATCGCGGGTCAAGGCGGCTTCGGCGGCGGGGAAAAACTTGCTGTCCTCGAGGGCGATATGCTCGCGCATGGTGGCGACGAAGGCGCGCGCGGTAGCCAGGAAATCTTCGCGCCGCGCCGGTTCGTCCGACGTCCAGGTCTGTACTGCGGCATGAAATTTCCGCGCCAATTGGCCGATGCGTTCGTGCTCGGCCTCCAGGTTTTCCGCCGGTTTCGCCGCGGCGGCGTCGCGCTGGCGCAATTCGCTGAGCACCATGTCTTCGACCGGGTGATGGAACCGGTCGGGGTACTCCAGAACATAGTCGGCGATCGCCGAGATGATCTCCACGTCGGGGTGACCGCCGCCCGCGAAGGTTTCGATCTGCCGGTCGAGCGCGTCGAGCAAGCGCGACATATTGGTGTGGTCCTGGCGGAGCTTGGCGAGAATGTCGGCCATGGTTTCCCTCTCTGCGCGCTGTGGCACCGGATCAAACTAGCAAATTAACGATAAGCCATTGCAAAAAAACGCTGTTGACCAGGATCAATGTGCCATTATTGGGGTCGGCGATACTTAAATAATACGTTGGACGGTAGGAGAACACGATGAGCTACAAAACCATACTGCTTGGGTTGGTCGCGGGCGACGAGCGAAACGAGGCTCGGGTGCATACCACGATGGCGGTGGCGTCGGCCCAGGGTGCGCACGTCACGGCGCTATACATGATCCCGCCGTTCAATATCCCGGTCTATGCCGCAGTGCCGATCCCCTCCGACATCGCCGATCGATATTATGCCGACGAGGAAGCGGCGGCGAAGCCGGTGATTGACGCGTTTGAGGCGGCGGTTGCGGCACAAGGCGATATCACCGGCGAGTTCCGCATCAGCCGGGCGCTGCCGCTCGACGCGCTGCAAGACAATTCATCATTCGCCGATCTCATCGTGCTCGGTCAGCCCCACGAGGAGGGGTACGAACCGGCGACCGACTCGCTGATCGGCGATATTGCGCTGTCGTCCGGGCTGCCGGTCTT
>JBFKGW010000432.1:0-3067 GCA_041633145.1 Alphaproteobacteria bacterium | reverse complement strand
CGCCAGGGCGCGGCGCTCTCGCCGCACCATTGTTTCAGCATAGAGGGGCAGCAATGTCGAACAAGCTTGGGATAGGCGATACGTTTCCCAATCTGACGGTTGATCTCGTCGGCGGCGGAACGCTCGACCTGCCGGATGGCCTGGACGCCAAGTACCGGGTCATCCTGTTTTACCGGGGTCACTGGTGACCCTACTGTCGCCGTCAGTTGGCGGCTTTCGAAACTGTTCAAGACGAGTTTAAAGCGCTCGACGTGAAAATGGTTGCGTCGAGTGTCGATCCGCTCGACAAGGCGCAAGAAGTAGCCGACGAAGTCTCGTTCCCGGTCGGTTACGGTGTTACGCGCGACATCGCTGATCAGCTGGGATCGTTTTGGGAAGAACGCCGGCAGATCATCCAGCCGTCGGAATTTATCGTCGGCCGAGACAATAAGATCATTGGATCGAGCTACAGCGACGGACCGCTCGGGCGCATCGACGCCGCCGATGTGGTCAAACTCGTGAACTTTTATAATTCGCGCGAATAACACTGATTGCCGCGAACACGCTTCGAGGACCCGGCTTCGGCCGGGTTCTTTTTTCACCATCAACGCTCCAGGAATCGTGAACGGGATGGTTTTGACCGATCGTTCCAAACTCGGTACTTTGTTAGCCGTAACGAGGTGGCGATGCCCTGGGAAAAACAATTCGATTACGACGCAGCGTTATCGAAGGCGATGGCCGCGTTTTGGGCGCACGGCTACGAGGCCACGTCGATGCAGGACCTGGTCGATTGCATGGGCATCAACCGGGGGAGTCTATATGCGACGTTCGGCGACAAACGCAGCCTGTTCATCGAGGCGCTGCGCCGCTACGACGCGGTCTACCGCGAGGAATGGATTTCGCAGCTGGTCCAATCGATGGGCCCGCGGGCGGCGATCGACGCCGCTTTCGACGCGGCGATTGGCGCGGTGGTGGACGCCGGATCCTGCGACGGTTGCCTGTTGGTGAACACGGCGCTCGAGCTATCGCCGCACGACGGAGAAATATCCGCCATCGTCGATCACGGCCTGGCGGAAATGGAACGGTTTTTCCGCGACATGATCGAGCAAGGACAGGCGGTGGGCGAAATTCCGGCCGATGTGGTGCCGGTCGATGCCGGGCGCGGTTTGCTCGGTCTGTTCATCGGGGTGCGCGTGCTGTCGCGTTCGCGCCCGGAAGAGGCGGTGCTGCAGTCGGTGGCAAACCAGGCCGCCGCGCTGTTGCGCTGAGTTTTTTTCGTTTGTTTTGGAGTAACTGATCGAAAAACAGGAGGAGATCAAATGACGCAGATAGGGGTTTCATATGTCGAACGCGAACAGGCCAGCTCGGAAACGCTTGCCTTCTATGACAAGGCGGAAGATCGCTTTCAGGCTCTGCTGAACATCTTCAAGGTGTTCGGCCATCAGCCGGAGTACGGCGATGTCTTCACCGAAACGATCATGGCGATCCTCAAGGATGGCGAGCTCGACTGGCTGACCAAGGAGTTGCTGATCCTCAAAGCAACCCAGGGCAACGATTGCCAGTACTGCGTTATCCAGCATGAACGCTTGTGCGATATGCTCGGCATGGAAGAGGCGAAGATCCGCGATATCGACGGCTTCAATTACCGGACCAGCCCGCATTTCACCGAAGGCGAGAAGGCGCTGCTCGATTTCTGTGTACAGATTGGCGAGGACGCCAACCGGGTACCGAAGGAGCTTTGGGAGCGCTTGCATGCCCATTGGACCGAACCGCAGATCGTCGATGCGGCCTTCGTCGTCACGACCTACATCGCCGTCTCCAAGTTCGGCGACGCCCTCGGCGTTGAGCTGGAACCAATGTTCGACGGCGTGAAGCCGATGCTGACCATCCACCATCCCCAGGCCGCGGAATAAACATCAAAGATAGGGTCGGAATATTGCTTAACGCTCCGGATTCCCGCTTCGGCCTAGCCGATAGGAGGCGCGCATGAAGATTGAGATCTTTTCGACCCCGCAATGCAGTTATTGCGACGCGGCCAAGAAACTGCTCGATAAAAAAGGGCTCGCCTACACCAATCTCGATGTGATGTCGGACCCGGCGATCCTCGAAGACTTCAAGCGCCGCCTGCCGCGCGTCAAAGCGGTGCCGCAGATCTTCATCGACGGCGAACATATCGGCGGCTACGAGGATTTGCGCCTGCTCGAGTAAGCCGGGCGCTTGGCGGCAGGGTAGCGCTGGATTGACCGGCGGCTGAGCCGCCTAGCCGTCGGCCGCTTCCGCCTCCCGGATCGCCTGCCAAATGCGCTGCGCCGTCGCCGGCATGTCGAAGTGGCGGATGCCCAGCGGACGCAGCGCGTCGCACACCGCGTTCATCACCGCCGGCAGGGCACCGACGGTGCCGGCCTCACCGGCGCCCTTGAAACCGAACGGATTGTTGGCCGACGGCACCTCGTGGCTGAGCACGTCGAACGACGGGAAGTCGTCGGCACGCGGCATGGTGTAATCCATGAAGGAGCCGGTGAGCAGCTGGCCGCTCGCGTCGTCGTAGACCACCTGTTCCATCAGCGCCTGGCCGGCGCCCTGCACGATGCCGCCATGCACCTGGCCCTTGACCAGCAGCGGGTTGAGCATGCGCCCGACATCGTCGACGACGACGTAATTGACGATCTCGACGACGCCGGTATCGCGGTCGATTTCGACCTCGCAGACGTGGCAGCCGTTGGGATAGGTCGGGCCCGGCGGCAGCACGATGGCGCTTTCGGCCAAGCCGATCTCCAGGTCTGCCGGCATCCGCGCCGGCAAGTAGGCGGCCTTGGCGACCTCGACCAGCGAGATCGTGCGGTCGGTGCCCTCGACGACGAACTGGCCGTCGTCGAATCGTAGATCGGCTTCGGCGGTCTCGAGCAGATGGGCGGCGATCTTCTGTGCCTTGTCGATGACTTTCTCCGCCGCGCGCTGCAGCGCCACGCCGCCGACACTGATCGAACGCGACCCGAAAGTACCCTTGCCGTGGGGCACCACGTCGGTGTCGCCGTAGGTGATGCTGATCTGATCGAATTCGAGGCCGAGGAGTTCCGAAGCGATCTGG
>JBFKGW010000431.1:0-3079 GCA_041633145.1 Alphaproteobacteria bacterium | reverse complement strand
GCCGGCGACAACATCCCGACGCTTCCGGGTACCGGCGGCGGCACGTGATCGGCAATCTCATTACTGTATGAGACGAAATCAGGCCGGCGTTTTGCGACGCCGGCCTTTTTCGTTTTTGCCAATTTGCCGGTGTCGCGCGGCTAGACTGCATGGCGATTGGCGGCGAGCCACTGCGCACCGGGCCATCTGAGCGCCGCTACTGTCTCCAACGGTATATATTTGCCGATTGCTTCGATATGATTGGAACGATAAAGAAATCTGAAATAGAATTGGGTTCAGTCGATCGCGAAGTAAGGAACGCGTCATGCACGTTTTGACCTACTTATTGCTGGTGATCCGCGGTTACGCTAAGGCTAATTTCGGCGCGGTTGCGGTCGAGTATGCGTTTTTAGCCGCGTTTATCGCCATCGTCGCCGCCGTTGGCATGGTGCTTGTCGGCCCGAACCTGCAGACGTTTTTCGTTGATACCGGTGTGGCGGTGCAGAACGCCGGCTCTGGTAATTTCACCAACGATCCGATTCCCACCTAGCGCGTTGATGCTCCATTTAGCGGCGCGCATTTCCGGCGCCGCATTTACCGACCGAATGCAGCAAAGCCGGCGTTAATTGGACGCCGGCTTTTTCGGTGATCGTGGGGTAAAAATGGTCGCCAAGATTGGGCTGGCGCGGCAATCAGCTCTCCGCCTTTTCCTCATGGTATTCGTCATCGACATTGACATCCCATAACGGCGCCGTGTCGGCCGAGTTTTCGAGGATCGCCTCGGCGGCATAGCGTGCGGTGAGCATCGAATGGTCTTGATTGTTGTAGCGGTGCATCCCGTTGCGGCCGACCAAAAAAAGGTTCGCGATGTTATCGGTGTAATCGCGAATGAGGGGAAATTCACTGTAGGTCCCGTAGTAGCCGGGGTAAGCCTTGGGCACGCGCAGCACGATACCATCGAGCAGGTCGGCTTGATCGGCCAGCCCCAGCTGCGCCAGCTCGCCAGCCGCCATCAGTTTCAGTTCGTCGTCGCCCCGCGACCAGATTTCGTCGCCTTCCGAGCAAAAATACTCCATGCCGATCCAAACCGTATTCGGGTCGGCGACCATCCAGGGGCTCCAATTATTGAATATCTGGAGCCGGCCGACGCTGACGCCCTTGTCCTGAACGTAGATCCAGTTGTCGGGTACAATGTGGGTCGGCGATCCGGCGAGCGAGCCGCTGGTCGGCTTCAGTTTTCGCAGCAATAACCCAACTGTCACAAAGTCACGGTATTGCAGGCCATCGGCGACCCGCCGCACCGCGTCGGGCACGGTCTCGGCCATGGCGCCGATCAGTTCGCGCACCGGCATGGTCGAAATCACGTAATCGGCCGCGATCCGCGTTGTCTCCTGGGTCCGCATATCCTGGGCGACCACCGCGCGGATGCGGGAATTCTCCACCTCGACCCCGACCGCACGTTGCCGCATACGCACCTCGCCGCCGCCGGCTTTAACCTTTTCCGCGACGGTTTCCCACATCTGCCCGGGCCCGTATTTCGGGTACAGGAAGCTCTCGATCAAGCTGGTGTTCTTGGCCTGGCCATTGCCGTTAAAGCGGCGCAAGGGAGCGCTCAACGCGTGGGCGATGGCCCGCGAGACGCTGAGCCCTTTGATGCGCTGCGCGCCCCACTCTTGGCCGATTTCGGTGCACGGAACGCCCCACACCTTTTCCGTATAGTCTTTGAAAAAGGTCTCGTAGAGCTCACGGCCGAACCGGTTAATCATAAAGTCCTCGAGCGAGGATTCCGGCCGGATCGGGGTGGCGCGGGCGCGCGCGTAGCTCGCCATCATCTTGGTCACGCGCCCCGGACCCAGCTTGAGCGCCGTCGCGACGTCGGCCTTGATCGGGTAGGAGTAGAATTTGCCTTCATAGAAAATGCGCGACAGGCGCGAGCGCACCAGCATGACGTTTTCGTCATCGTCGCGGCCATTGCCGTTGGCCGAGACCATGCGATGCTTGTTCTGATAGGCGATCTTGAACGGCTCGTCGTCGGGCGCACTGATCGGCAAGATATTTTGCCACCAATCCATCACCCAATCGGATTTGGAGAAAAAGCGATGGCCGCCGATATCGATCCGGTTGCCCTTATAGGCGACGGTTTTGGAGATGCCGCCAAGGTCCTCACTCGCTTCGAGCACGATCACCCGGGCCGACGAGTTGTTGACCAGCTCATAGGCGGCCGTCAGGCCGCCGGGACCGGCTCCGATAACAACGACTGTTGAACCGTTCATCCTCTTGTCCGCTGTCTAACGCCTCGCCGGACACTGAATAGAAATTCTTTCGATTTGAATAATGAAAACCGGCAAAGATCACAAAGAAATATGCAACACGATCGACTTAGCCGCACGGCCTATTCGATCTGATTTGAGCCAACTGCGAAATCAATTTTACTGGTTTCTCACGCCGGCGACGGATCGAAAGTTGCGGCCGATTCAGCATCGGACAGAGCGAGCGCGTGTCACGCAAACCACGGCAGCTGCCGCCGGCACGATGTTAGGTTAATAACCCGGGTTTGGTTCTCTGGCTGATCGTTTCAGCCCCGGAAGGCGCCGGCAAGGCCCTAGAAGACCGCGGTCGCTATGTCCGAGCAAATTTCGGTACCGGCTTCACATACTTCGTAATTATAAGTCGCGCTGCCTTTATTGCCGGTGTTGTCGGTATAGAAACCATTGTTCGCGGTGGTTGTGAGCAGGGATCCGTTTCGGTGTATGTCGACGTTGATTCCGTTAGCACCACTCCAGGTCAACTCGACGATGTGAACGCCTTTGTCTTTGAACCCATTGACGCTGAGCGTGATGGCGCTGGCTGCGTTGACCGTAACAGTAACCGTTGCGGTGTTGCTGTCGCCGATGCCGTCGGACGCTGTGTAGGTGAAACTGTCGTCACCCGTGAAACCGGCGTTCGGCGTGTAGGTCAATATACCGGCGCTTTCCGTAACCGAACCGCTGGTGCCTTGGCTGAAGCTACTGATGACCAGGCCTTGTCCGTCGGCATCGGTATCGTTGGCGAGCACGTCGATGTTTACCGGCGTGTCTTCGGTCGTGGTGTCGCTGTCATC
>JBFKGW010000430.1:0-3084 GCA_041633145.1 Alphaproteobacteria bacterium | reverse complement strand
CCCTCGTTTGGGGGGAGGGGATTCTAGCGAGGTGCGGCTTAGTTCCTCCCTCCCCCCTTGAGGGGGAGGGAAGGGGTGGGGCGTGCGGCAAGACAATACCGCCAACAAATCGCTCGCTGAATCCTATCGCCCCCACAAACGCTTCGATGCGATGTCGGCGCCCTCGACCAAGGCCTTGAATTTTTCCACCGCGATCTTGGCATCGACGGCGCCCATGCCGGCAAAGGTGGCGAAGCCGCAATCAGCGCCGGCGATCACCCGCTCGCGGCCGACCACGTCGGCGAACCGGCATATGCGCTGGGCCACCAACTCCGGATGTTCGATGTAGTTGGTCACGCTGTCGATGACGCCGGGGATCAAGACCTTGTCGTCGGGCAAGCCGCGCTCGGCAAAAACATTCCACTCGTGCTCATGGCGCGGATTCGACGCCTCGATGAGCAAGCCCATCGGCTTGGCCTTCATCACCACGTCGTAGATCGCGGCGAGCGGAATATCGCAGTGGTGCGGGCCTTCGTAGTTGCCCCAGCAGATGTGCATACGGGCGCGGTCGGCCGGCACGTTTTCCAGCGCGCCGTTCAAGGCCTCGATCTGCAGCGCCGCGTGAGCGAGGAACTCGGCATCGCTCAGTTCGCGGAATGTTGTGTGGCGGCCCATCGCTAAGTCGGGGCAATCGATCTGCAAAATAAAGCCAGCGTCGACGATTGCCTCGTACTCTTCCTTCATGACATCGGCCAAGGCCTGCAGATAAGCTTCGTCGGTGGGATAGTACTGGTTGTCCTGGAACACCGTAATCACGCCGGGTGAGGCGGCATTCATGAACACGTCGCTAGCGTCGGCATTTGCGCTCGCCGCTTGCAGGTTTTCGATATCGCGGGCCAGCGGCGCGCGATCGCGTATCGTCACCTCGCCGGTACAACAGGGCCGATTGAGCCGCCGGGTGCCCGCCGCCTTGGCCTGTTGGCGGCGATATTCGGGGAAGTTGGTCATATCGTCGAAGCGGATCGACGTGCTCTCGCCGGAGAAGCCATCGAGACGCTGCTGGATATAAGTGGCGTAGCCGGTCTTACCCATCTCGCCGTCGTTTACGATGTCGAGGCCCCATGCGCGCTGTTGGGCGACGATCTCGCCGACCGCCCCGCGGACCGCTTGCTCGAATTCATCGTGATCGTAAGGCTCGTCGAACTCGACCTTGTACAACAACTCGGCGAGCGCCTCGGGCCGCGGCATGCTGCCGACATGGGTGGTCAAAATGCGATCGGTACTGGTTTGCATGCCGGCGGGTCCCCCATTGAAAGTCGACGCAGTTTAGTCGCCCGGCGCGCTAATACCAGTGCGCCATGAAAAAGGCCCGCCGGAACAACCGGCGGGCCCATTGCAATACTTTGGATAGCTGAGTTTAGGCAGCTTTCTGTTCGATCGTCTTGGTTGCCGTATCGGCGCCCGCAATGGCGATCTTGCGCGGCTTGAGCGCCTCCGGCACTTCGCGCTTCAGGTCGACCACCAGAATGCCGTTTTCCAGGCTGGCGCCGGCCACGTTGACGTGCTCGGCCAGCGCGAACTTGCGCTCAAACGCGCGGGCGGCAATGCCGCGGTGCAGGTACATTGTGTCCGCACCGTTGCCTTTGGCGTCGCCCTTGATGAACAGCGCGTTGTCTTTCTGGGTGATCTCGAGATCGTCGGTGCCGAAGCCGGCGACCGCCATGGTCACGCGGTACTCATCTTCGCCCAACTTCTCGATGTTGTAGGGCGGATAAGACGGCACTTCGGTGTTAACCGCGGTATCGAATAACCGGTTCATGCGGTCGAAACCGACGGTCGAACGAAATAGGGGGGATAGGTCATAGCTTCGCATTTCACTTGTCCTCCATAGTGAAGCAACAGTCTTCGGTGCGGTCTTCACCACCATGGTCGAAACCCACCGGATTAAGCGCCATTGGGACCCGGATAGGCATCCCGGGCGCAGCGTCTATTTGGGGAGGGAGTGGCGCGATTTCAAGGGCTTATGGTTAACGCAATGTGGATTTTTGCTACCGTTTGCAGCCCAAATTTGGTATGTTTGTATTCAATCAAAGTGGAGCACAGGAGGTGTCCACGTGACCACAGGTAGTACCGATTTGGCGTTCTTCGATAAGACCTATAACGAAGCGCTCGAACTGGCCGAAGAAGCCTACGCCTATATCGCCGAAATCGACCGCAACAACGTCAGGGCGGAATCTCCCGTCGAAGACTTGCGGCTGCGCGGCGAGGCGTTTCGATTAACCACGCGGCTGATGCAGGTGGTGGCCTGGTTACTGACGCAACGCGCGGTCCATGCGGGCGAGCTGAGCGCAGCCGACGTGGCCGATGGTGTGGAACATCGCTTGGGCGCCGCAACGGTGTGCCGCGACGACAGCCAGCATCACCATCCCACCATACCGACGGCCATGTCCGATCTGCTCGACCGCAGCCTTAATCTTTATATGCGGATCGAGCGGCTCGACGAGTTGATGCACAGCAGCGTCCATTAACCAATCTCGAGGACCATAAACGACCGCGGGCGCGCCAACCGGCACGCCCGTTTTCATTTTAGGCGATGGAAATCGCGTTATTTTAGGCCGAGATCCGCATACCGCTTATTGAACTTGGCGACCTGGCCGCCGGTATCGACCAGGCGGTGCTGCCCAGTCCACGCCGGATGGGTCTTCGGGTCGATGTCGAGGCGTAGCGTGTCGCCTGCCTCTCCCCAGGTGGAGCGGGTGACAAATGTCGTGCCGTCCGTCATCTGGACGGTGATTTCGTGGTATTCGGGGTGAATATCTTTCTTCATCACAGTGCCTTCTAAGCGCGGCGTGGGTTATAACCAAGCGCGAGCCGGGCTGCAAGCGTTACCGATGCAACTGCAATATATGGTGTCCTCCCTTGTTGTGACTCTGCCGCGCTGTTAAACGACGTTCCGGCACATGTCAGAATTGCAACCAACAGGCCGGAAAATCCGGGAATGTCCGATAACGAAATAGGCGCGCCGCCGCGGCGCGACATCCGACTTTTGCGGCGGCTCGGCCGGTTTTTGTGGCCCTACCGTGGCCACGTGGCGGCGGCGCTGGT
>JBFKGW010000429.1:0-3107 GCA_041633145.1 Alphaproteobacteria bacterium | reverse complement strand
ATGACCAAATGTCCGTATGTGCCGCCGCACGAGTTCGATCTCGATTTTCCCCACCTGATGTTGCGCTATCGCGCAGTCGAGAATCGAAAGAAGCAAGTCCCCTTCGCCCACCGCCAGTTGACCAAGACCGACCGCAACGGACGCATGGCGGGCAGCGTAGCCGGCCTCGCCAATTGGGCGTCGGATGTGGGCAACAAGATGACGCGTCCGGTGATGGAGGCGACGGCCGGGGTCGACCGGCGCGCTGCACTGCCGAAATTCTACGGCAAGACCTTTACGGCGCGAGCGAAGTCCGGCGTGCCGGCGGTCAATACCGCGGCCCCCGCGCACGGCCGCAAGGCGGCGCTCTACGCCACCTGTTTCGTCAACTACAACAATCCCGCAATGGGCGAGTTGACCCGCAAAGTACTGGCCCATAACGGGGTCGATACCGAGGTGGTCTATCCCAGTTGTTGTGGCATGCCGCAGCTCGAGCAGGGCGACCTCGCCAAGGTGGCGGACAGTGCGCGCAAAGTAGCCGGCGAGTTGCGCGGCTGGATCGACGATGGTTACGACATCGTCGCGCTAACGCCGAGCTGCGCCTTGATGCTCAAGTTCGAATGGCCGCTCATTGTGCCCGACGATGAAAACGTGCGCCGGCTCAGCGCGGCGACCCGCGATATTTCGGAATACCTTGTCGATATCGCCCGCAACGAAGGACTGGCCGACGGGCTGCAGCCGCTCCCCGGCGGCGTGGCGCTGCATCTGGCCTGCCATGCCCGGGCGCAGAATATGGGACAAAAGGCAGCCGATCTGCTTCGCCTTATCCCCGATGCCGATCTCAAAGTAATCGAGCGCTGTTCCGGCCACGGCGGCTCGTGGGGCATTTTCAAGGAAAACTTCGACACCGCGCTAAAAGTTGGCCGCCCGGTCGCCCGCCAGGCCGCCGACAAACCGTTGATTGCCTCGGAGTGCCCGCTGGCGGCCGACCATATTCTGCAAGGCGTCGAATTTCAGGCCGCGAAATCGGACGACGCCGAAATACCGCCGGTGCCGTCGCGCACCTATCACCCGCTGGAACTGTTCGCCATGGCCTACGGGTTCGCCGACGCCGCCGGCGCCGCTGGCGCCGCCAAAGAGTAGACATCAAAATGATCGCCAAACACGAAATCACCCGCGACGACATCATGGCGATGGACGATTACGCCAAAGTGCGCCGCGAACGGCGCGGCGAAGCGGTCGCGCTCAAACGCAACCGGCGCATGGAGGTCGGCCCGGTCGCGGCATTCTATTTCGAGAACTACGCCACCATGTGGCACCAGGTGCACGAGATGCTGCACATCGAACGCGGCGGCGAAGAGCAGATCGCCGACGAGCTCGCCGCCTATAACCCCTTGATTCCGCAAGGGCGCGAACTGGTCGCCACAGTCATGTTCGAAATCGACGACGAAGCGCGTCGGCGCACCTTTCTGGCCAAACTCGGCGGCATCGAAGAAACCGCGTTCCTGCGCTTCGCCGGCGAAGTGGTGACCGGCGTGCCGGAAGCCGACGTCGACCGCACCACCGCTGCAGGCAAGGCGAGCGCCGTGCAGTTCATCCATTTTCCGTTCACTGACGACCAGGTGGAAAAGTTCCGCGCCGCCGGCACCGAGGTGGTGATCGGCTTCGACCATCCGCAATACAGTCATATGGCAGTGATGTCCGACGCGGTGCGCGCGGCGCTGGCGGAAGACTTCGACTGACCTAAGCGCTACTGGCGAAATTCGTCCGGCAAGATGCCCCACAAAACGTCCTGCGGCATCCAGCCCGTGATGCGATGGCTGTCGATAGTGATGCGGCACCAGTCGTCTTCGCAATCGAGCAGAGTGGCAACCACGCCAGGTTCGACAAAGGCTGCGATATCAGCGTTATTGTTGGGCTCGCGGAAAACGCGATCCTCCCGGCCGGCGATCACCACGGTGCGTTTGCCCGACAGCATCGATTTATGAATCCAGCCCGAGGTCCCGTCGCGCGCGCGCACCTTACGCCAGCCGTCGAACTCGGCGACGATCTGGATCGGCAGACCGGCGCGGGTAAAGACCCAGTCGATAGGATAGCGTCGGCCCGGCCCGGTGCGCAGGTTCACCGCATCGGCGCGCAGGCTGACATAGCGCGGCAGCGGCAGCCCGGTTTCAGATTGCGCGTCAGCCGGTGTGGCGGCAAACAGCAGCGCGACGGCGAGGCCGCAACACAAAAAACCAACCGTTCTGGTGCAAAGCGAACGCATGAGCCCCTGCCCTCTACAAAATTAGTCCCATATGGGTCAAGCAATCTAAATGCGATTCTTGGCGTAGCCTTGCGTCAGGGCGGCGAACCCGGATAAATGGTTGGGACCGGCGCAACAGGCTTTTGTGAGCCCAACATCATAACAAGCCGGCTGAGTTTTGAGGGAACATGGCAACGAACAAACCGCTGGTTATCGTCACCCGCAAACTGCCCGAAGACGCCGAGATGCGCCTGCGAGAGCTGTTCGACGCGCAGCTCAACGATGACGATACGCCGATGAGCCAAAACCAGTTGATCGCTGCCGTTGGCGAGGCCGATGTGCTGGTGCCGACGGTGACCGACCGGCTCACAGCCGAAGTGATCGGCGCCGCCGGCGAGCGGCTGAAGCTGATCGCCAACTACGGCAACGGCGTCGACAACATCGACCTGGCGGCGGCCCGCGAGAAGGGCATCACCGTCACCAACACGCCAGGCGTGTTGACCGAGGATACTGCCGACATGACGATGGCGTTGATCCTCGCCGTGCCGCGCCGCCTCTTCGAGGGTGCCCAGATCATCCGTTCGGGCCAGTGGACCGGCTGGTCGCCCACCTTCATGCCGGGCCGGCGCATCTGGGGCAAACGCCTGGGTATCGTCGGCATGGGCCAGATCGGCACCGCGGTGGCCCGCCGCGCCCGAGGCTTCGGCCTCAAAATCCACTACCACAACCGGCGGCCGGTCCATCCCGACCTGCAGCACGATCTGGAGGCGACCTACTGGGATTCGCTCGACCAGATGCTGGCGCGGGTCGACATCGTCTCGGTCAATTGTCCGCACACGCCGTCGACCTATCACCTGTTGTCGCGGCGCCGGCTCGAGCTGCT
>JBFKGW010000428.1:0-3126 GCA_041633145.1 Alphaproteobacteria bacterium | reverse complement strand
GGGGGCGTTGGTGATATAGCGTTTGGTGCCGTTGATTACGTAGTGATCGCCATCGAGCCGCGCGGAGGTGCGCAGCGAAGCGGCGTCGGAACCCGCTTCCGGTTCGGTCAGCGCGAAGGATGCGATCAGTTCGCCGCTGGCCAGTTTGGGCAGATAATGGGCCTTTTGTTCGTCGGTGCCGTCGATGACGATGCCCTGCGAGCCGATGCCCACATTGGTGCCAAATACCGAGCGAAACGCTGGCGAGGTCCAGCCCAATTCCAGCACCACCCGCACTTCCTCGACCATGCTCAGACCGAGCCCGCCATATTCGGTCGGGATCGACAGGCCAAACAGGCCGAGTTCGCGCATTTCTGCGATGAGGTCGGCCGGCACCGCGTCGTTGGCGGCCACTTCGGCCTCGAGCGGGACCAAGCGCTCGCGCACGAAGCGGTGCACGGTGGTCACCAACAGATCCAGCGTTTCGCTATCCATTGCCATCGGATCATTGCTCCTATCGGCCGCGACGCTTGGTTATATCGGCATCGCGCGGGCCAACCAATGGCGAAGTCCGAAAGGCTGTCGCCGTGCCCTGGACTTGCTATGGTGTAAGGCCATATCAAGGCCATCTTCGAAAATGGAGGAAAAGCATGGACGTCCCGATGCGGGTTCCCCAACCCAACGACGTGAAATCGCCCGCTTATTTCGCGCACATCGTGCTGTACACCAAGAAATTCCAGGAATTGGTCGACTGGTACTGCCACTTCCTCGGCGCGGAAGTGACTGGTGCCTCGCAAGGATTGGCCTTCTTGACCTATGACGACGAGCACCACCGCATCGCTATCATCGAGACCCCGGACTACAAGGACCGCGAACCCAATACCGTCGGGATGGCGCATTTCGCTTACACTTACGCATCGCTTGGCGACCTGATCCACCAGTACGAACGGCTCAAGGCGTCGGGCGTCATGCCGGTACGCACGATCAACCACGGACCGACCACCTCGATGTACTACCGCGACCCTGACGAGAACGCGGTCGAGATCCAGGTCGACAATTTCCCAACCGTCGACGCCCTCAACGAATGGTTCGCCACGGGCGAATTCAATCGCAACCCGATCGGCGTGACCTTCGACTTCGAAGATCTGGTGGCGCGGCACAAGGCTGGCGAGCCCGACGACGTTTTGCTGCACCCGCGCGACGGTGAAACCGCAGCGCTGCTTTCGGCCAACGACAAATAGCTTACAAGGAAAATTTACGATGGGAATGCTTATCGACGGCGTGTGGCACGAAGGCGACAACCGCCACTTGATGAAGGAAACCGGCAAGGACGGCGCCTTCCAACGCTCGGAGAGCCAGTTTCGTAACTGGGTGACCGCCGATGGTTCGCCGGGCCCGACAGGTGAGGGCGGCTATAAGGCTGAGCCGGGCCGCTACCACCTCTACCTGGCGCACACCTGTCCGTGGGCACACCGCACCCTGATCTTCCGCACGCTGAAGAAACTCGACAACGCCATTTCGGTATCGCTGGCGCTGCCCGGCCGCTACCCCGGCGGCTGGACCTACGGCGACGATCCCAATTACCCCGATTGCGTTCCCGACACGGTCAACGGCTTCAAGCATCTGCACGAGGCCTACTCGGCTTCACAAAGCGATTACACCGGCAAGGTCACGGTGCCGACCCTGTGGGACAAGGAAACCCATCGGGTGATCAATAATGAATCGTCCGAGATCATCCGTATGCTCAACTCGGCATTCGAAGCGCATACCAACGCGCACGAGGATTACTACCCGGAGGAGCTGCGCGCGGAGATCGACGAAATCAACGAGGTGATCTATCACACGGTCAACAACGGGGTGTACCGCAGCGGCTTCGCCACCTCGCAGGAAGCCTACGAGACCGCGGTGACGGCGCTGTTCAAGACCCTCGACGAGCTGGAAGTGCGGCTCGGCCAGCAGCGCTACCTGGTCGGCGACCGGCTGACCGAAGCTGATTGGCGGCTGTTCCCCACTTTGATCCGCTTCGACGCGTGCTATGTCGGCGCCTTCAAGTGCAACCTGCGACGCTTGGCCGACTATCCCAACCTGACCAACTACACCCGCGAGCTCTATCAGGTGCCTGGCATCGCCGAGACCTTCAGCTTCGACTACGCCAAGAAGAACTACTACAGCATCGAGCGGGTCAATCCGAACGGCATCGTGCCGGTCGGGCCGTTGGGCATCGAGGAATTCTATCGCGAGCCACACGACCGCGATCGTTTCGCCGCGAGCCACTAGGAGGCTGAACTATGGACAAAGAACGCTTCGAGAAGGGCCTTGCAGTGCGCAAGGAAGTGCTCGGCGAAGAATATGTCGAGCGCGCGTTCGAGAATGTGGACGATTTCAACCGCGATTTTCAGGAGCAGATCGTCACCGAGCTGGGCTGGGGCGGCACCTGGGCGCGGGGTGTTTTGGAACGCCGGGACCGCAGCGTGTTGAATTTGGGCATGCTCGCCGGCATGGGACGGCTGACCGAGTTCGAGACCCATTTCCGCGGCGCCCTGCGCAACGGCATGAGCAAGGACGAATTGAAAGAAGTCTTGATGCAGATCGCCGTCTATTGCGGGGTGCCCATGGGTATGGAGGTGTTCCGCATCGCCCGGCGCGCGTTTGACGAACAGCCATAGGCGGCGTGTCGGTATGGCGTCGAACCGTTAACAGACCGTCAACAAACCGGGTTTGCGCGGCGCACTCTGAACCCATCGCACACGCACCGTTAACGCTTTTTCCCTACTGTTGCTCGCACAACACGAGCTTGGGGAAGGCCGCGTTCCCGATGAAGAACCCTGACTTTGCCGATATCCTGAAGAAGCATGTTCTTTGGGTGAACGAGCGGCGCGGCGGAAACCGCGCCGATCTGGCGTTGAAGGACCTGCGCCGCTTCAACTTCGACGGTATGGTCCTGAGCCGGGCGAAAATGGCGGGCACCAATTTCACCGGCTGTTCGATGCGCTACGCCGAGCTCGTTGGCGCCGACCTGTTTTCAGCAATGCTGAATGGCGCCGATCTCACCCACGCCCAACTCGATGAAGCCGACATGCGCGGCGCGCACATGCGCGGCGTGAAACTCGAAAATGCCAGCCTGGTCGGCACCGATCTGCGTGGCGG
>JBFKGW010000427.1:0-3127 GCA_041633145.1 Alphaproteobacteria bacterium | reverse complement strand
CATGCAGACGCTGACGGCTGTTAACGAGGGTAATGCGGTCGTGCCTGACCACCGGCGATGACGGGGATTTATGAGCCAACGCGGACGTGCTGCGGAGCGAAGATTTCTGTCAGTTCGACTGACTTACCGTCCAGATGCGAGCTGAGTACGACTGGTGCGTTGAGGCCTCTCTGCTAGCCGCAGGAGACCTAATACCGGTGACCAGCTCGGGCCCGCCGTTAAAACTGGGGTGTCCGCTGAGTCAGGAATTCGGGCGTCGGCTCAGTCAGGAAGGTCGACCTCAGGTTCTCCTGGCGCACCCGGTAATCTTGGATCAATTCCGCGGGTACGTCGGAAGGTTCGCAAATTATAGTTGGTCCGCCGAGGCGGATGTATCCGCTGTCGTCGCCGCACTTTTGTAATCTGAGGTAAGTTTGCCTCGCACCCCACCGCTCCCTATAGCGCTCGATCGACTCTTTAACCAACAGGTCGCGAACTTCCTCTTCTGTGAGTTCTTCCGGACCAACTTCGGCACGGACGACTTGTTCAGGAGCGGTTCGGACAGCAACGCCTTCATCAGGGGCGGCACCGGCCTGTTCTGGCACACCTTGCCGTACTGGCGTACCTTCCTGCGCCTTCAGTACGTCGGCGGTTATTGCTTGCCAGGCCGCACCGGCAAGCACGGCAAGGATCACTCTGGCGACCAGTCGTTTCATTTAAAAGAATTAACATGCGGCAGACGACAACATCTAGTCCCAGATCGATGGAAATCGGCGGCTACAGATAGCTGAATGTCCGATATAAATGCGGTGGCGGCTCCTCTCTAACGGCATGACAATATGTCAACTTGTAATAACAGCGACATATCAGCCGCTGTTCTATTAGCGTTTGCTGAACGGCAGGAATTGGCTAGCGCCTGCCCTCACCGGTTGTTGCAAAGTACAACGGATATGCTCCTAACAACGGACCTAGTTAGACCTGGGCTTAAATACGCGAATTTCGCGTTGTTGCGGCCGGTCGAACTGGGCGCTACGCCGCCCGGTGCGTGCCATCCGCTAGATAAGCGACTAGGTGATCACTCAAGTCGCGGGCGTCGTCGCCGGCGCCATCGATCAGCGAGGATTTGCGCTTGCGCAGGAACTGCAGGCCCATGACGTACATTCCCGGCGTGTCGGTGACGATGCCGCCGTCGTGGCGCACCATGCCCTTGCGGTCGAACACCGGCACGTCGAGCCAGGAATAGTCGGGCCGGAAGCCGGTCGCCCAGACGATGGATTTGATCTCGCCGCTGGTAAGGTCCATGCCGAGCGGCGGCTCGTCTGGAACGTCAGTCGGATCATAGCGCTCGACCGGGCCGACCGCGCCGTCGAGCCCGGTTTCGCTCGCCCATTCGTCGATGGTGTCGAGCAGGCGAATCATTTTGAGGTCGGCGAGCGCGCACATATTGCGCAAGGAGCCGGAGAACTGGGCCTTGCCGTCGTTCATGCCGGCGATCTTGCCGACCAGTTTGACGCCGATACCGGTGAGCGCGTTGAGATCGAGCGTCGCGCGCTCATCGGAGCCGGTGAGTTGCAACGAGGCGACCCGCCGTGCCCGATTGATGTCGTCGACCTCATCGTAGCGCTCGTCAAGCACCCCGGCGCGGTCCATCCACCACTTGATGTCGCGGCCGCGATAGACCCGCGGCACCCGCACATGCTCGCCCACCGAAATTGTCACCGGCCGGCCCGACAGGTGAATTTCCTGGGCGAGCTGGGTGCCGGTCGCCGCGGCGCCGATCACCATCACGCCGCCTTCCGGCAGCTGATCGGGATTGCGGTAGTCCGTCGGCGTAACCTGAACGATCTCGGCCGGTATCGCCTCGGCGAGCGCGGGGACGCGGGCGATGTTACAGGCGCCGCTCGCCAGCACGAGCGAACGGCAGCGCCAATCGCCCTGATCGGTGTCGATTTCGTAACCGGCATCGGTGCGCCGCACCGACGTCACCGTCGTGTGGGTTTCAACCGGCGCCGCGATCACGTCGGCGTAGCGGTCGATGAAGGCGATGGTCTCCGTCATGTTGCGGAAGCCGTCGGGATCGTCGCCCTCATAGCCGAAGCCAGGCAGCCGGCTCTGCCAGTTGGGTGTGAGCAGGCGCAAGGAATCCCAACGCTCGGTGCGCCATGAATTAGCCACCTCACCGCGCTCGAGGACCACATGGTCGATCGAGCGCTCGGTGAGGCAGCGGCTCATGGCGAGCCCGGCGTGTCCCCCGCCGATGACGACGGTCGTGGCGTTACGCGTGGAAACCATACCTTGGTCTCGCAATAGGGCCGGTTAGTTGACTTCGACGGTGACGTTCGTCGGGTTGGTGACGATGTCGTAAACGGCCGAGCGCTTCTGCGACTGGGCGACCAGCGCCTTGATCTCGTCGGGCGTGGCATCGGCGTCGATCTCGTAATGCACCTTGATGCCGTCGAAGCCGTTGCGCACGTCGGAATCCATGCCGAGGATGCCTTGCACGTCCATGCCGCCTTCCAGCGTCGCCTTGACCGAGCGCAGCTGGATATCGCGATGTTGGGCAACCGCGGCGACACCGGCGGTCAGGCAGCTCGCCAAACCGACCAGGACGATCTCGACCGGCGTGGCGCCGTGATCCTCGGATGCGAAGATCTCGGGATGGTCGGCATCGAAGGAGAAGGTCGACCGATGATGTTGCTCCTCGCCGAGGCCGAAGAAGCCTTCGACTTTCGAGATACTGTGGGTGCCGTTTTTCCATTCATTGGACGCCCGCCAGGTGAACTTGGCCGCTTCCGGGGCCTCGCCGAGCGCTTCGCGCGCGCCCAGCAGGGCTTCGACATTTACGCCATTATCGACTGTGGATTCGCTACTAGACATTTATTTACCCCCTGTTGGATGTAAAATTGGAAATCTTTTGCCGATAGGATACGTAAAATCCCTAGGTTTGTCGCCTGGAACCTGTACAAGAGCTCCGGCCTTATTGGACATGTAAGCAAGCCGCTTCCCGCCACCAATATATCGACTTGGGATAACGGGTAAAAAAGTGGCGCTCAGGCGAGATCGAACCCATGCGCCTCGAGAAAAGCGCGCATACCGCCGAGATCGCTCGGTTCGGCCAGCCGGCGCGCCGCGTTCTCCGACCAGCCGT
>JBFKGW010000426.1:0-3134 GCA_041633145.1 Alphaproteobacteria bacterium | reverse complement strand
GGGCTTCTGGGACCCATTCCGCAAAGCCAATCTGGGCGATGAGGGAATCATCAAGAAATTCTCCAACGAATTCCTCGAGCAGACGATGGAGAACGCCCAGTACACCACCTCGCTGCTGTATGTCGAAGGTCATTACGAGTACATGAAGATCCTCGATAACAATCTCGCCGATGTCATGAACGGCAATCTAACGGCCGAGGATGCTGCGGCGAAAATCGAGAAGGGCTGGAACGCCGTGACCGAGGATATCGGCCGTGATAATCAGATCGAAGTGTGGCGTAAGGGCGTCGACGCCGGGTTATACGTCGACAAGTTCTAAGCCATAGGGCGTAGTCAACGGGTATTGGCGCGCGATCGCATAAGCACGCGCGCCGATGCTCGGCCCTCAGCACCCGACGCGGTTTAAACGATGATCGACACGACGATTAACGGTGCGCCGGCCGGTCGCCGGCAAAGCGTGCTATCCCGGTTCAGCGCCTGGCTGGCCCAGGAGCGGGTGTTCCGCTGGATCCCGTTTATCCTTGTCGAGGGTACGTTCATCCTCGTCATCATTATTCCGTTCATTTTGACGGTGTACATCAGCTTTCTGCGCTGGCGCGCCAACCGGCCGTTCGAACAGGCCTATCTCTCGGGATTTCGTAATTACGAGCAGGTGTTGACCGATGCCGGGTTCTGGGCCTCGCTCGGGCGGACTTTTTATTTCGCCGGAACCGCCGTCGTCTTCGAACTGGTGATCGGCTTCGTGCTGGCGATGCTGGTTCACCAGATCGTTCGCGGCCGGCGCATCTATATCACCCTGTTCCTCATCCCGATGATGATCGTGCCGGTGGTAGCCGGCTACAATTTCTCGATGATCTATCTCGACAGCGGCCCACTGAACCAGCTGCTGTCGCCGATTACTACCACGCTCGGTTTCGACCCACGCATCCGCTGGCTGTCCGACCCGACGGCGGCGCAGCTGGCGATCATCTTCGCCGATATCTGGCAGTGGACGTCGTTGACGTTTCTGATCTTCCTGTCCGGGTTTTCGTCCCTTCCGCCGCAGCTCATCGCCGCGGCGCGGGTGATGGGCGCCAACCGGCGGCAGATCTTTTTCTGGGTCGAGCTGCCGCTGCTCAAACCGGCGATCATCATTGCGGTGGTCATCCGTTCGATGGAGGCGCTCAAGATGTTCGACCCGGTGGTGTTGCTGACGTTCGGCGGGCCGGGCACCTCGACCCAGACGATCGCCTACTACCTGTGGGAACAGGTGTGGCAGTTCAACAAATTCAGTTTCGGCGCCGCCGCCTCAATTTTGCTGTTGATCCTGTTCTCGGTTCTGATCTTCACCGGCATCTGGTTGATGATTCGCGAGCGCAGCAAGCTTGAGCAGGAGCAGGCGACATGAGCGACATGGTTCATAAATCAGGCGACGCAGCGACATCGCCGCTGGTAAGCCGGCGCCGCGATTACATGCCGATTGTGCGCCACGCCATCCTGATCGGTTGGGCGCTGATCATCATGTTTCCGATCTTCTGGATGCTGCAGACTTCGTTCAAGGATTCCGGCGAATGGGTATCATGGCCGCCCCATTGGCTGCCGCATGATCCAACGCTGAAGAATTACGAACAGATCTTTACCTTCGATGTGCAGCGGGCCGGCGTGGCGCGCGAGGCCACCGAACAGCCATTCTCAATCTGGGGCTCGCTCTTCGATTCCTTGCTGATTTGCACGATGTCATCGCTGATCGCGCTGTTCATGGGCACATTCCTGGCCTATTCGATTTCGCGCTTCAATGTCGGCGGCAAAAAGTTCCGCCACATGGTGTTGCTGGTGCGCATGATCCCGCCGATCGTGATCGCGATTCCGCTGCTGATGTACTACGCGGTGCTGATCCCGTTTGCGACTGAATCGGTATTCGGTGCGCGGATCAGTCTGTTCGACACGCGCACCGGCATGAGCATGCTCTATCTGACCGTTACGCTGCCGTTCGTGATCTGGATGATGCTGAGCTTCATCGACGAGGTGCCCTATACGCTGGAGCACGCCGCCCGGATCATGGGCGCCGGGCGAATGTATACCTTGCGCAAAATTGTCCTGCCGCTGGTGGCCTCGGGGATGGTGGTGACTTTCCTGTTCGTGTTCATCTTGAACTGGGCGGAATTCCTGCTCGCGCTGACGCTCACCCATCCCGACGTATCCACCCTGCCGGTGTTGCTCAACAAGTTCCAAAGCGCATCGGAAGGCCGCTTGTACGGACCGCAGGCGGCGATCGGTACCGTGATCACCATCCCGGTGGTGATCATGGGCATGCTTATTCAAAAGCACCTGGTGAAGGGGTTCAGTTTCGGCATGATGCGCCGCTAGCCGGCGCGTCGCTACGACAGGCAAGAGGATAGCACTGTGGCACGCATCGTCCTGCAAGACTTGGTCAAGGAATTTGGCGCGTTTACCGCGGTCAAAGGCATCAACCTGGAAATCCGCGACGGCGAGTTCTTGATCATGGTCGGCCCGTCGGGCTGTGGCAAAACGACCACGCTCAATATGATTTCGGGCCTGATTACCCCGACCAGCGGCGACGTCGTCATCGGCGACCGGGTGGTCACCCAAACCGAGCCGGGCGAGCGCGGCCTCGGTATGGTATTTCAAGACCTGGCGCTGTTTCCGCACATGTCGGTGGCCGAAAATATCGCGTTTGGAATGCGCGTAAAGGGGACGCCCGATCAAGAAATCAAACAGCGGGTGCACCAAGCGGCGGAAGCGATGCATATCCTGCCGCTGCTCGACAAGCGGCCCGGCCAGTGCTCGGGCGGCGAAGCCCAACGCGTCGCCCTGGCGCGCACCATCGTCAACAATCCGTCGGTCTATTTGATGGACGAACCGCTGTCGAGCCTCGACGCCAAGCTGCGGGTCGACATGCGCACCGAGCTCAAGGGCCTGCACGAGCGCCTCAACGGGACCTTCGTCTATGTCACCCACGATCAGGCCGAGGCGATGACCATGGCCGACCGTATCGTGGTGATGAACAGCGGCGACATCGAACAGCTCGGTGGGCCGCTCGACATTTACCGCAAACCAGTCTCGCGCTTCGTCGCCGGGTTTTTCGGCATGCCAACGATGAATTTCCTCGAGGGAGAAATCGCCGCAGAGAACGG
>JBFKGW010000425.1:0-3143 GCA_041633145.1 Alphaproteobacteria bacterium | reverse complement strand
TTTATCGACTCCGGGATCGACGCCCGAGATAAACAGTTTTGCCGCTTCCCCGCTGCTTAATAAGCGAAGGCCCAACTCCAATCGCCCGCCGCCGCCGGTCAGCACGACGATGGCGTCGACCTTGGGGTCCGGTTCGGCCGCCGCGCGGCCGCGCGGTAATTTATCCAAGAACAGGAAAAACCCGGTTCCCCACAGCGCCGCCAACAGGATCAACACAATAACCACCTTCGTGACGAATCCGCGCAAGCGGTGCCGTTTTCTGCGGTGTCTCATTGCGTTCGGGTCATGGCATCCGTGCCAGCGCCCGCAGTACGGTGAGGCGCGCGGTCGCCATGGCGATAACGACCGCAGCGACCGGCACGATTATCAATAGGGGCCATTGCGACAGCGCGAGCGGCGCCGACGGCAAAAGCGCCACGTCGATACCGGCACCCATCGACGTCAGCACAAACAACACGATCGCAGCGGCAGCGCCGCCGATGATCCCGCCGCGCACGCCAAGCATCATTGCCTGCATTTGAAACTGCCGGGCAATGTAGGCGTCCCGGGCGCCCATCACATGCAATAGATTGATGATCGCGGCGTGTACCGCCAAGCCGCTGCGCGTGGCGAAGACAACCGCGGCGATCGCGGTCAATCCGATCAAACCGAGGATGGCGAAGGCGACCAACTCGACCGTCCGTGCGACCCGGATGAGCTGCTGCAACCACACCCGGTGATCGTCGACCACGATGCCAGGTGCGATTTTCGTCAGCTGGCCGGCCAGCAGATTGACGTCGAATATAGCGCCCGCGGCGGTTTCGACATCGATCACGGCGGGAAGCGGCAGCTCGATGTCAGCATCGAGCGGGCCCAGCCAGGGTTCGACCAGGGCGCGCGTGGCATCACGGCTGAGTGTTTCGGCCTGCGTGATGCCCGGGGTCGTGGTTAAGGCATCGACCAATCGCGCCAGCACCTCTGCAGTTGCCTCGTCGGCCGGAACCTGCACCGTGATGCGTCCCGTCAGAGTATTGTCCCAACGGTCGATCACGTTGCCGATGGCGGTTGCCGCGGCCAACGAAAGCGCGCCGAGAAAGACCATCAACGCCACGATCCAGGGTAAAAACCGGGTTGCTTGATCGCGTTCGAAGGGTAGGTCTGCGCGAAAGCGTATCATGAGGCTGCTTCCAACCGCTCGGCGCGCGAGGCGACGATATCGAGCTCGCCATCGCTCAGCCGGAGCACCGGATGGCTGAACTGTTGCAGCAAAGCCTCGTTATGCGTGGCGATTACGATCGTGGTGCCCGTCTTGTTGAGCTCTTCGAACAGATACATCAGCCGCACCGCGATATGATCGTCGACATTGCCGGTTGGCTCGTCGGCGAGCAGCAGGCGGGGCCGGTTGATGATTGCCCGCGCGATCGCGACGCGCTGTTGCTGGCCGCCCGACAGGGTGGGCGGTTTGGCGTCGAGGTGGTCGCCTAGGCCCACCCAACTGAGCAGTTCGCGCACGTGGGAATCGATGGTGCTTTGCTTAATATTGGCGACCCGCAGCGGCAAGGCGACGTTTTCGACCGCGCTCAGATGGTCGATCAACCGGAACTCCTGGAATACAACACCAATCTGTCGGCGCAACTCGGGAAGTTCTGCACGCGGCGTCAGCGAAATATCGCGGCCGAGCAAATGCACCAAACCGCGGGTCGGCCGCAGCGCCAAATACATCAATTTCAACAGCGTGGTTTTTCCTGCACCGCTAGGTCCGGTCAGGAAATGAAACGAACCGGGCTCGAGCGCGAAGTTTATATCGCGAAGAATTTCCGGTCCGACACCATAGCGCATTCCGACGTTTTCAAAACGCAACACGGCAATGACGGCTCCTTATATTGCCGGCTTTGGAGCGCGAGCAATCCTTTCAAACACAACGACTCGGAGTTTCATTTCGAACCAAGTTGGCACGTCACCAAGATTCCGTAAAGGCGGTGTAGACCGCGGCACGCGGGCGCTCGCTGGCGTTCGTCGCTAGCCCAGCGATATTGGCTCTTGCGGTGCACGGCTATTTGCCCGAAATTCCCATCAAAATTGCGAAGTCGCGCCGCGCGATAGGTTGCGTGGCGCGAGACGCTGCTCGGCAGAACATTTATGATTCTCGGTTGTCCAGAATGCCATACGCGATTTGCGATTGACGCGCAGGCCTTGCGGCCCGACGGGCGACGCGTCAAATGCGGCAAATGCGACCACGTTTGGTTCGAAGAAGCGCCGCCGCCCAGCGCGGCCGAACCGCTGAGCGTCACGCCGCTGGAGCCCGAAGAACAGTCGCGGATACCGTCGCCCAACTTGCCGGCGGTTACGGTCGCCGACCAACGGCGCACGGCTGGAGCCGCGTGGATGCTCGTTGGCCTGTTGCTGGCGGTGATCGTGGCGCTGGGTTGGTTCGGCCGCGAATCGATTGCGCGGGCCTGGCCGGCAGCGGAAACCATCTACGCCTCGATCGGCGTGAGCGCTTTTCCGTTGCCGGGTGAGGGTTTCAGCATCGATCTGGAGGTCAAGCGCGTCGATGAGGCGTTGCAGCTTGTCGGCGAGATCTTGAACACGACCGACGATTTGCTCGCGTTGCCGCCAGTATACGGGGTGTTGCAGGACGCCAACGGCAATCGATTGCAGCATTGGCGGCTCAGTATTAGCGCTCAGTCGCTCGGCCCCGGCGAAAAGGTGCCTTTTACGACGGAAATCGAGACGATTCCCGAAGGTACCGCAAACGTTAGTGTTTTGTTTACTAATCCTGAAGAAAATCTTTAACTATTGGATCGACGCGCCTCTGGCGTCCTCACATCGGACAAACTGAACGGCGTCGCGATCTTGGGTAGTCGCACCGGTCGTTCCGGTGTGCGGGGGATTTAGCGGACGCCGTGACGCAGGTCGCCGCTTCTGCCTGAGGAGGATCGCAGTCCGTGGCCCGAGTTCTGATCGCCGAAGACGACACCGCTGTACGAGAATTTGTCAGCCGTGCCTTGGTGTACGGCGGCCACGAGGTGGCGACAGCGAATGACGGTCTGGAAGCTTTGGATGTCTTGAACGGCGCGATCTACGATCTTCTAGTGACCGATATCGTCATGCCGAATTTGGATGGTATCGCCTTGGCGCTCAAAGTCGCCAAAGATTATCCG
>JBFKGW010000424.1:0-3161 GCA_041633145.1 Alphaproteobacteria bacterium | reverse complement strand
GCACCGATGCGCGGGTATTGACAGAAAATGTCGACGTCAGCGTGACCCTGACCGTCGCCTAATCCTGAACAATTGTTGTTTGATGGTGTCGGCGGGCGATCTCAGTCGCCCGTCAGCCGCGGGCTATGCTCTGAAGAGCAGTACCGCGGCGACGAAGACGATGGCGGTCAATGTCGACCCACAGGCGGTGGCGAATAGTACGACGCGGCCGCCGCGGCGTCCGCTACGCCAGGCCCACAGCGCGCCGGCGCAGAGCCCGATTACCAGCGGCGCGGCGATGAACAGTATGGCGAAGCCCTGGGCGAAGCCAAAGTAATCGATCATTCGAACGCCGCCTTTCATCCAATGTCCGGCACGGTGCTTCGCCGCTCCGGATAGCGTACCATGTGAACGACCTGTATCGGCCGCTGAATAACTTTCCTGGTAAAGTGGGCGCGGGGGAGTCGGACCTACGTTGAGCCGATCCGATGGGCGACCGCTCGAAGGAATAACGCGAATGAACGCGCCAATTGTCAATTACGTCGAAGGGCGGTCCTGCGACGGTTGCACCATGTGCTGCAAGCTGTTGCGCATCGAAAGCCTCGATAAACCGCGGCTGCAGTGGTGTTCCCACTGCGATATCGGCGCGGGCTGCAAAATTTACCAGGAACGGCCGCGCGAGTGCCGGGACTTCGATTGTGGCTATCTTATCGACGCGAATATCGGCGCGCACTGGAAGCCGGCGAATACGAAAATGGTGATCTCGCTGTCGCCCGAGTTCAATCGTTTGGTCGTGTATGTCGATCCCGACCGGCCGGACGCCTGGCGCAAGCAGCCCTTTTATTCGGACATCAAATCCTGGGCGCGGACCGCCGTTCGAAATCGCGGTCAGGTCCTGGTCTCACAAGGTCGCGATACGATTGCCGTCATGCCCGACAGCGAAACAAATCTTGGCCCGGTGCGCGACGACCAGCTGATTATCACGCGCCGCCGGCGCGGCGCCGGCGGCGGCACCCAGATGCAGCATATAATCGTCGATAAAGACGACCCGGTCCTCGATGCGATGCGTGTTTTAAAGGACGGCGAGGTTGCAAAAACGGCGTTGCCCGACGAACTCGCCCAGGCCCAGCGCGTGGTCGACGCCTGGTTGGCGCAGCACAATTAGCCGATCGGCGAGGCTCGGACGGCGCGCCTAGCGGGCGCGAAACAAGTGCTTGGCAACGTCGCGGTTCTCGCGCCGCCACATCACGTTGTCGAGAAAGTAGTGATGGACGTTGATGAAAATGGCGAACATGAACAGGAACATCTGGCTGCCGAAGATCGCCCGGTCGTAGGCGACGAACAAGTCGAAGGCGGTGGGGATGACCCAGAAGCCGCAGAAGCCGATCACGACACCAAAAATAAAGAAATAGGCCAGGCGCGATAGCGGTGTGGCGAACACGCTGCGCGGACGGTCGGTCTCCAGCTTGTCGCGCTCGACGTTGAGCTGATAGCGCCAGACTACAATCAGATACTGCAGCGAATGGGCCGCCGGCGTCGCCAGCACCATCAGAACAACGAAGGCTGCCGGCGCGACAATCGTCGGACCCAGGACCCATACATAGAGCGTCACCAGATAAGCGATCGCGCCATTGTAGGGAAACGGTTCGCCGGACCGCCAGCGGCGGACAATCACTGCGAGCGATAAGGCAGATGTCACGGCGGTCGCCAGCGCGGCGACGATCAGAACAAATTCCGGGATCGGTATGCTGTAGGCCGTGAGACCGAACAGGTCGCGCTGGGCAACGGCCCTATTCAGCAACACCCAGCTGAGCAGCCAGCACAGATAAGAATTGACGATCAGAATGGCTTTGTCGCGCGGCGCGAAGAAACTCTTCTTCAGCACCGAATCGACGATAATCATACCGTAGCCCTGCTTGACGTAGTGCCAGCCCACCAGGAACAGCATGATGTTAAAGCCGAACCCGAGGGCCAGCGCGCTATCGCTGGCAACGGCAACGGCGAAGAAGGCGATGAGGGCCAAGGGCGCAACGATGCCAGCGACGATGTAGCGCGCGCGCAACTGCGCACTGTAGGCCTGACCGAACGCCTTGTCGGCGAAGTTCCGGTAAAAAATTTGATACGAGTGGGCGAAGTGCGGCGAATTGATGAAATGGGCTAGGAACAGGATCGTTGCCGCCACCTTCGGCTCGAAGGTGGCCACGTCGAGAAACGACAGCGGGATGAACAGCACCAGCGAGCCGCCGCCCAGGAAAAGAAAATCGACCCACGGGCTGAACAAAGAGCCCTCGCGCGCCGCCACGGCGCGGCGCAGCGCACTGGCGCGCAGGGGCGGTTGGCTAAGGGGTGGCGAAGAAATCGTCATGCCTAGTAACGGCCAATTCTACGAAACTCAAAGTCGGCTATCAGGGTGCCTTGGGCAGCGTTAAAATCTCCTGAAAGTTAGCCGGATTGCGCGCTATCTCTGGAAAATGTCTTTATATAATGACAAGTTAGTTTAATTTTTCGCGGTCGGGCGGGCGGCGCCGTGCGCCCGTGAGCTGAGTGGAAAGAGTTGGCTATGAGTGAACCCCTGAATCGGGATGAAGTGATCCGCTTGTTGGATCAGTTAGGCGATGATCAAGACGCCGACGTTTTGCAAGCCGCGCGTGAATTGCACCGGCAGATCACAGCCGCTGGTATGGACTGGGATGACCTATTGGTCGCGGACGCGGCTGCAGAATCCGCCGATGGGGATGACAGTCCTGTAGAAGAGGTTGAAGAGGCAGAAGCGCCGCCGGCGGCTAAGCAGGGTAAAAATGCCGACAGCCTGGCTCTGATCGAAAAACTCCTCGCCATGCCCAACCGGTCGGAGGCGCTGCGCGAGGAGCTGGAAGAGTACAAGGCGGACATCGCCAACGGCGAATTCGAAGCGCGCGACCACGAATATGTCCGCGCGCTCTACAAACGCCTGTCCAAGTAACGCCGGACTTCTAAATCCCCAGAATTTGCCGTTACTCGGTAAGAACAGATCCTTCGTTCCCCCCTGGAACGCCGGCCTAATCGTGCCGCCTCAAATTACGCGGCAGATAGTTTCATAGCACTGCCGTGCGAGATCATAAAGTCAATAAAAACAATGATTTAATGTGTATACTAGTTTGAACTAACCGGTATTTATTTTAAACCACTTACGCCGATTGGCG